>SLEY01000214.1 GCA_007124535.1 Planctomycetaceae bacterium | reverse complement strand
CCGGTTCTGACCGTCTCGGGGGATTTGCCTTTGATTAAAGGGGGAGCCTATGTTCCGCGGAACAAGAAGGCAGGTTGGGTTCGGCCAAACGAATCGGCGACAGGCGGGGCAGCGGCGGGGGTCATCGTGGTGCTGGCCGCCCTGCTGATGGTGTTTCTGGTCTGCATGCTGGCTTTTGCCATCGATGTCGGGTACCTGACGCACACGCGTGCCGAGTTGCGGGGGGCGGTGGATGCCGCCGCCTTGGCCGGCGCGGGGGGGTTGAGCGAAGGAGGCGAGGCCGCTCGGCAGGAGGTCCGGCGCTTACTGGCGGTGAACCCGATCAGCGGGCGGGCTTTAGCGGGGGAAGAGATTGAAATCGAGCTGGGGGTTTGGGACGAAGCATCGCGTCGTTTTTCTGTCCAGCCCCACCAACCGGCCGCGGTGCGCGTCTCGGCGACCCGGCAGGCGACGCCCTTGTTCTTCGCCCGCATTATGGGTAGGGGACAGCAGGATGTGCACTTGGACGTCGTGGCCTGCACTTCAACGTGCCGGGGGGACGTCCCTTGAGCGAAGTGGAGCGTGATTTGATCGAGGCCTTTGAAGAAATCGCCCACTATCGGCCGCTGAAGCTGGTGCAGTAGCCCCCCGGCTTGTCTTCAGGTGCCCCGTTCCTCAGAACTCCCATCCGGAACGGTATTCCCGGCGGATGAAATCATCCGCCGCCGGGCAATCGATCGCGGTGAGATTCTCGGCATCCCAGGTGATCTTCTCGCCCGTACGGAGAGACACATTGCACAACAGAGCCGCTTCGGTCATGGGTCCCGTATAATCGAAATCGCATGTGGTCGCTGCCCCCGTTTTGCACGCTTCGACCCATTCGCGGTGATGACCGATCGAATCGGGTAGGAAGGGTTCGGGGGCCTGGAAATCCGCAAATCGCGTTTCGGGCAGCAGTTGGCGCCGGCGGTAATCCGCGATCAGCATCCCTTCCGAGCCGATAAAGAGCACCGCGTTGCGCCACGCCGGGATGTTCCGTTCTTGGGCCCATTCCGGATACGGTCCTCCGTTGTACCAAGTCAAGTCCACGGCCGGCAGATCGCCCCGAGCGGCAAAATGCTGCTGCGCAATGGTCCATCGGGCTGCACTTTCCGGATGCACGGAGCCTTCCGCACGGATCGTCGTCGGCGTGCGCAGGTCGAGGGCCCAGAAAGCCAGATCGCAGTAGTGGCAGTAAAAGTCGCCCAGATTTCCGTTGCCGAAATGCCACCAGTAGCGCCAGTGGAACGGGACGTAGGCCGAATGGTAGGGCACGTAGGGCGCCGGGCCCAGCCAGAGGTCCCAGTCCAGCGTTTCCGGCACAGGCTGCGAATCCGCCGGAGCGTCCGGCTGCGAGACCTCGCGGGGCCCGGGAGGACCGTCGAAATCCGCACCTAACCAAACATGGACCTCGGCGACCGAGCCGATGGCCCCGCTTTGCACCAACTCCACCACCCGCCGGTAATTCGCACCGGCGTGGATCTGGTTGCCCATCTGAGTCACCACCTCGTTCCGCTTGGCCGCCTCCGCCATGCGGCGAGCTTCCCAAACCGTGTGCGTCAGCGGTTTTTCACAGTAGCAGTGCAGGCCCAATTCCATCGCCATCACCCCCGGCACGGCATGCGTGTGATCGGGCGTGCTGATCACCACCGCATCGAGCTGATCGTGCATCTGTTCCAGCATTTTCCGAAAATCTGCGTACCGCCGGGCTTGAGGAAACCGCTCATACGTCCCCCCGGCCCGCGCGTCATCCACATCGCACAGAGCCACAATCTGCTCACCCGCGACCCCCTGCAGGTTATCCAGTCCTCGCCCGCCGACCCCGATCCCCGCAATGTTCAGTTTCTCGTTCGGCGAGCGGCTGAGGGCCGGCGAGCGGCGACTGCCCAGCGTCCAAACACCGGCGGCGACGGCGGAGGTACGAAGCATGTCACGGCGGGAAATGCGAGTCGGCATCACGAATTCTCCTTCGGGTGGGATTACAAAAGCAGCCAAAATGGACTTCCATTGAAATCCATGCCGCAAGGAAAAGCAATCAATCGGCGCCCTTTTTCGTATTTGGACGCGTGGAACGTCACGACTTGTATTCCCCAGGTCGGACCCATTTTCTGCCAGACGGAGCCATCCTAACTGCCGTGGTAGCGATCGTCCAGAACGTCTGCCAGATCGCCGATTTCCACACCCTGCCCCGCCGCCTGCTGAAACCACTGGCGAGCTTGGCGGTAATTGGACCCCGTGGGATCCTCCTGGGTAGCCAAATAGGCCGCTTTGATCACCCACGACACCGGATCCTCGTCATCCAACCGCTGATCCACGATGGCGATGGCCAATCCGATCGGCAACTGGTCCGTGGCGTAACTGCGATTCTGCCCACGGACTCGCAAGACCAATTGCTCCGGATGGGAACGGACCACCGCCACCACTTCGCTCCGGCCGATCTGGATTTCGTCCCCCCCCTGGAACGTCCCCAGGGCGTCGGCCAGCGACGTGTGGAATTGGGCCGCATAGTCGGCCAGCAACTGCAGACGCCGGTACTGATCGTCCAACCGCCGATTCCTCTCCGCATGCTGGAGCGGAGCCAGCAACTGCTGCGCCGACGCCGGCTGGCGGTTCTTCAGGGCGGTCCGCGCGGCGGCCAACGCCTCTTGGAACGTGGCGATCTCCTCGGCGGGCAGCGTTTCGCTCAGCTCGAAACCGGGCTCTCCCACGCCGGTGCCCGGATGTCCACCGACCAACTCATGGCCCCTTGCTTCGGCGAGTGGCGTCGAAGCAACCTCGGCGTCGCGAGCCTCATTCGGCGGCGTTTCCTGCCCCGGCTCGACAGCCGATCCCTCGTCATCAAAGTCCGGTTCCCTGCCCTCGACGGTCCCCCCCGTATCCCGCGGATCACCATTGCCCGGAACCTCCGTTTTCCGCGGGGCCCCGTCTTCGCGATGGGTCGTTTCTTCCGTATCCGTTGTTTCTTCGCCCTCGGCCGCGTGTTCCGAGTCGGCCGCGTGTTCCGAGTCGGCCGCGTGTTCCGAGTCGGCCGCGTCTTCCGTATCGGCCGGCTGTTCGCCCTCGGCCGTTTCTTCGGTATCAACCGTTTCTTCGGCCTCGGCCGCGTCTGACGTGCCAAGCGTCTGGTCGGTATCGGCCGGCGTTTCCGCGTCCGCGTCTCCTTCGGTATCGTCCGATTCGATCGCCGCCTCCGTCGGTTCCTGCGACCGATTGTCGAGTGGTTGTGAGGTCTCTTCCCGAGTTGGCTCGGTGTTGCGGGAAGCGCGGATGGGCGGCGCCGCCGTTTCTCGGGGCTGGGGGACGGACGAAGCCGCCGAATGCTGCGGCGGGGAGCTGTCGGGCGAATTCAGCCGGGCCACCAAAAAGATGAGCAAGCCGGCGGCCATCACCAACAAGCCCGTGCCGGTGAGCCCGGCGATCAGGGTCAGCCGGTTGGCGGGGCGAGGTCGGCGTGCGTGCCGCCGTGCGCCGGGAATCACAGGCGTCGCGATCACGGGAGTCGGCGTACCGGGCTGAGAAGGCGTGCTTGGTGAATTCTCAGATCGCGGCGCCGCACGCATCGGCACCCGAGGGGCGTTGGAAACAGCCGGATCCGCCGACCCCCTACCCGGGCCGACACCGGAATCGGACGGGCCCACCTGATTACGCGGGCGCGGCCGGGCGCGGGGGGCGGGACGGGGACGCCCCGGGCCGGCCCCACTCGCGGCCGGCCGCCCGTCGTAGGTCGCACGGAGACCCGGATCGGTCAAACAACGCTTCGCCGCCGCGATTTCCTCCAGCAAACCCGCCCAAGCGGCAGCATGCGGACCTGGTCGATAGCCGCGGACGCGGGCCAGTTGCCGATCGGCCGCCGCCGCAATCCGAGCCGTATCCGTCTCCTCAGGCCGAACCCCCAATAATTGGTAGTAATCGGGATGCTGGATTCGCGGGTCCAGACCAAGCCACGCGTGGTACGCGCTGAATTTCTCACTCACAACGGTTCTCCAATCGACTTCCTGCCGCGATCCCGGATGGCGGTTTCGATCGCCTCCCGCGTTGGCAACGACGGTTGGGCGCCCGGCCGCGTCACGGACAGCCCGGCCGCCCCATTCGCCCAGCGACAAGCGCTTTCCAGATCGCAACCTTCGGAAAGCGCCACCGCCAATGCCCCATTGAAGGCATCCCCCGCCGCCGTCGCGTCCACCGCACGTACCGCCATCGCCTCGACATGGGTCACCCGCTCGCTGACGATAACACAACCGCGTGCGCCCAGGGTCACGATGGACCGGCGGCAACCGAGCGAGTCGAGTCGGCGTCCCGCCTGCACGGCCGACGGCACATCCGCCACCGTTTCACCGACCAGAACGGACGCTTCCGTCTCATTCGGAGTGAGGATGTCGACATATTGCATCCACTCGGAGGTGGCAATGCGGCGGTCGGCGGGAGCAGGGTCCAGGATCGTGGTCAAGCCGGCCGCCTT
Source organism: Planctomycetaceae bacterium (assembly GCA_007124535.1). GTDB lineage: Bacteria > Planctomycetota > Planctomycetia > Pirellulales > Pirellulaceae > SLMF01. The sequence continues at coordinate 12,397 of SLEY01000214.1, read as the reverse complement.
GGCACGCTGCAAACCGCGATGCACGGTGTCCAAGGGAGCTTCCAGGCAAGCCAGCAGGACCCGTGCTTCGGCGAACATCTGCTCGGGCAACTGATCGATATCGCCGGGCGTGAGCAAGCGGTTGGCGCCGGACGCCACACTGATGCAATTTTGGCCATGTTCATCCACCATGATCAGGGCCACGCCCGAGGGCTCCCCCGGAATGGTTCGGACCCCATCGCAATGGACCCCCACATGAAGCAGGTTTTTCAGGGCTGCGTCACCGAATGCGTCCTGGCCGACGGCCGCGATCAAGCGGGCGCCGTCTTGCCGGCTGGCGCGAGTCGCTGCAACCGCCTGATTGGCCCCTTTGCCACCCGGCGATTGGTAGAAGGTCCCTCCCGCCACCGTTTCGCCAGCGGCAGGCAGACGCGGCCCTTTGACAACCAGGTCGGTATTGATCGAGCCCAGGACCAGGATGGCGGGTGGCGACATGATCGGCTCCTTGGACGAGTTGGCAATCACTTTCCGATACAGAATCGACTGAAGATACGCTCCAGCAGGTCCTCGGTATAGACGGCGCCGGCGACTTGGCCCAATTCGTCCAATGCCGAGCGCAGGCTGGCGGCGACCAATTCGTCGCCCCACCCGCGGGCCGCCTCGTCGGCCGCCTGTTGCAGGGCAATTCCGGCCCGGCGAACACTTTCGCGGCAGCGGTTCGCCGTACTGGACACGGCGGCCGTCTCGTCCGGTTCCGCTTCCGCATAACAGCGGCGAATCGCCTGGCGCAAGTCGCCGATGCCCCGGCCGGTCCGGGCACTGGTCCGCAGGGCGGGTTCGGTCAAATCGGTCGCCCAGGTCCGATCGGTTTTGGTCAGCACCAACAAGCGGGCGGTGGCGGGGGGATGTTGCAGATGGCGCCGTTCCCAGGGGTTCAGCGGGCGGGTGGCATCCAGGCACCACAGCTGCAGATCGGCCTGCTCCGCCTGTTGCTCCCGCATCGCCTGCGCCCCTCCCGCCAATCCCGCGACCGATTCGGGTTCGACCCCGGCCGTGTCGACCACCAGGCATTCGCCCCCCCCCAACGGGATCCGGCCACTGACATAATCGCGGGTTGTTCCCGGCGCCTCGGCGACCAGGGCCGCGGTTTGGCCAACCAACGCATTGAACAGACTGCTCTTGCCCACGTTCGGCCAACCGATCAACACCACGCGGAAGGTGTCGGAGTCGAGGCTTCGCCCGGCCAATTGCCTTTCCAGTTCAGTCAACTGGTGGACCGCCCCAGCCAGTCGTTCCGCCAGTTGCTCGGCAGTCACGAACTCAAGGTCTTCCTCGACGAAATCCAATCCGGCTTCGAGGTCGGCAACCAGATCGAGCAACTGGTTGCGGAGCTGGTTCAGCGGCTGGGCCAGTCCGCCGGCCAACTGGACAAGGGCCGTATCCAATTGGCGTCGTGAGCGGGCATCGATGACGCCCAGCACCGCCTCGGCTTGCGTCAGATCGATTCGGCCGGCCAGGAAGGCGCGCAAGGTGAATTCGCCGGGTTGGGCCAGCCGGGCCCCTGCCGCACAGATCCGCTGCACGGCTGCCTGCAATAATGGCGGGGAACCGAGGGTATGCAGCTCGGCCACCGTCTGGCGGGTGTAACTGCGCGGCCCCGGCCAGAAGTACACCTCGCAAGGCAACTCCGACCACTCGGCTCCCAAGTCCAGAGCGCCCGGCAGCACGACCGCACCACGCAGGGATTCCCAACCGCCGGGCCCGGACAACGCATGCCAAGCCACCCGCAGGCACGGTTCCAGACAGGTCACCACCCGGGGGCCACTGATGCGGAGGATCCCGCGCAGGGCCCCGCCGGGCGGCGAGGCAATCGCGACGATCGTGTCCTCGGTGTTCACAAGTCCCTTCCGCAGGAGTCACTCGGCGCCTTGCTCGCGCAGCTCCTCAAGCTGCTTGAGTTCCTCCATCAACTGCCGCGTCTCCTCCTCGAATTCGCTGGACATGTTGCCCTGGACCAACTGCCGCAAGAAGGCGGCCGCCCCCTCCTTCCGCAACACGGCCGCATCCGCGTCCGGGAAACGTTGCATCGGATCGGGCGCAATCAGCCGGCGGCAAAAACTCATCAATAACTCGTTCCGCGTCACATCCAACGGCAGGATCTCGTGCAGACGTTGCGGCAGGCGAAGTTTGGCGGCCAGAAATTCCTGCTGCGTCTTCAGGCCCGCAAACGGCTGCCGCCCGGAGAGCATCTCGATCAGCAGGTATCCCAGCGAGGCCAGATCGCTGCGCGGCGTCATCGCTTCGCCCTCCAATGCCTCCGGCGGAGCATACATCGGCGTGACGTTCCGCGTCAGCGGCGGTTTGCGATAGTCGAACGCCGAACCGATGTCGATGATCTTGGCCGCCCCGGTTCGCTTGAGCATCAGATTCGACGGCTTGATGTCGCCATGCACGATGTTCTCGCGATGCAACGCGGCCAGCGCCGCCAAACCCTGCCGCACAATTGCCACCGCTGGACCCGGCTTGAATCGCGTTTGCTCCGGACCCGCCGTCAACAGCACATTGTTGAGGTAGGCCCAACGCCGGGTCGTCACCCAGGCACGGAGTCGCTCCAGCGTCCGAGGCAGCAACAGTCGCCGCAAATCGAACCCGTCGATCCATTCCATGACCATCATGCGGATCCGGTCGGGATCCATGAAATGCAACACGTCCAATAGATTGTCCTGATTGATCAGGGCGACGCGTGCAGACACACTGGCAACATGCCGCATCGCCTCCTCGTAACTACGAGCATCGCGATGGCGTCCCGGATCGAACATCTTCAAGGCGACGGGAATCGTGAAAGCGTCGGCCCCCAGCTGTTGAGCCAGGAAGACAACGCCTTGCCCGCCCGCACCCAACGGCTTCACCAAACGATAATGCATCGTCCAGTTCTGCCGCGTCGGCTTCAGCAGCCGCAGGTATTTGCCATTCAAGTCGTCGGCGACGCGAACGACCTGCGGCGCCGTCTTGGTCTGCTCCCCCGCCGCCGCGGGGGGTGGCAGCGTCGGCTGACGGTTCTGCTGCGTGGTGGTTTCCGAGAACATGAGCCTACCCCGGGCGTGCGTTGCGGAGGATCCGTCGAGCAAGCCATCTTACTCCCAGACCACCCCGGAAGTCCAGTTCAATCGTCCAACGGCAGGCGAACCACCTGCCCGCCCCTCGCGATCGAACGATCGATGGCCATGCACAACTCATGCGTGCGGAACGCATCGGCCACATTGCAGTGCGATTCCCGGCCCTCCCGGATGCAGTCCACAAAATGGTTGATCTGTCCATCAAACGGATGATGGTGAACATCCCCCGAATCCGGCAGAATCGTCGGCATCGGCGTCCAGGCGTGCTGCCCCGGCAGCAATTTGGGGGTCCATAAACGGTTGTCCCGCAGACTGCCCTCCGTCCCCACCAGGTCCACGTTGAAGGAATAGGGGATTTCCGCATCCAACAAGGTCGAAGATTTGGCAATCGTGCCATCGTCCAACTTCATCATCGCCACGACATTGGCATCGTATTCATACAAACCCTTGGCGTTGTTCGACATCGCCCCGACTTCGACCACCTCCCGCCCGGAAAGCCAGCGCAGGGCGTCCACGGCATGGCAGCCAGCCAGGAGGAAAGCGCTCCCGCCGGTTTTGACCGTATGAGCCCACTCCCAACCCACATATTGAGGGCCCAAGCCGTGCCAGTAGTCGACTTCGATGCAAATCAGTTTGCCAATCGCCCCGTCGTCATGCAGCGACTTGAGCGTCTCCAGCAACGGGTTCCAGCGCAGCACGAAACTGACGATGCTCTTGACACCCGCTTGGGCCACCGCATCACGCAAAGCCCGGTTGTCTTCGCACGTCAGAGCGATCGCTTTCTCCACCAGCACGTGTTTCCCAGCCTCGGCCGCCGCAATTCCCTGAGCGGCATGCACGTGGTTGGGGCTGCTGAGATTGACCACATCCACACGCGGGTCCGCCAATACGTCCTCGTAACGCGCAACCACCGGGCAATCCAGTTGGAAGTGGTCGATCAGACGTTGGGCACTCTGCGGATTGCGGCTGCTGACCGACACGATCTGCGAGTGGGGATTCCGCTGCCAACTGGCCGCATGCGCGTACGCGACCTGGCCCACCCCGTGAATCGCAATGCCCAGTTTTCCGTCAATCATCGGTGGAGTCCCCCTCGTCTTGGTTTCGCCTAGGTTTTCAGTAAACAATCGTGGGATCGTTCGCGATTCTAAAGCCCGCACCCCGGCCCTGCAACCTGCCGTCAGGTGTTGTCAGACGCTGCGTTTTGTCCCACAATAGTGCGTTCAAAGTTCAATCGCGATGGCCCAATTCCCCGGGAGAACGGAGCAATGGTGCGAAAGTCGGTGTTCTTGTTGGTGGTTTTCCTCCTCCTGCCAGCCACGGCAGGCCAGTCCCAGAACTTGCCCTGGCCAGAACGTAACGGGCCGACCGGGGATGGCCACGCCGCCCCAGAAGAAGCTCGCGGGGTGCCCCTCGAGTGGGACGAAGCCACCGGCCGAAACATCGCTTGGCGGCTGCCGCTGATTGGCGAAGGCCATTCGACCCCCGTGATCGGCAACGGACAGGTGTGGTTCACCGCAGCCACACGCGATGGCACCCAGCAATTCGTCTATGCCGTCGACGCGGAAAGCGGTCGGGTGCGGCACCGAAAACTGCTGTTCGAAAACAAAGACCCCGAACCCCTCGGCAACATCGTCAATACCTACGCTTCGCCCACCTGCGTGCTGGAGCCCGATGCCGTGTACGTCCATTTCGGCACCTACGGCACCGCCCGGCTGGATCCGGAAACGGCCGAAACCGTCTGGGCACGCCGTGACATCCATTGCAGCCATTACCGGGGCCCCGGTTCCTCGCCCGTTCTTTTGGATGACCTATTGATCCTCACCTTCGACGGGGTCGACTACCAGTTCCTGAAAGCTCTGGATACCCGAACCGGCCAGACGGTCTGGCGTACGGACCGCACCACCGATTTCCGCGATCTGGAGCCGGACGGCACACCGCGAGCCGATGGGGATTATCGCAAAGCGTACAGCACCCCGGGGTTGATCCAGGTCGGGCAAGCGTGGCAAGTGGTGTCGGTGGGGGCCCGGGCGGCCTTTGGCTACGATGCGCGGACCGGCGAAGAAATCTGGACGATCGAACATCCGGATTACAATGGCGCCATCCGACCCCTGTTTCTCCCCCCACTAGCGATATTGAACACCGGTTCGCGTGGGGCAAGTCTGCTGGGACTCCGTTTGGACGAAACGACCCGCGGCGATGTGACCGATTCGCACATCGTGTGGGAACGCACTCGCGGTAACGGCTCGCTGCCCACGCCCGTGTTGGTCGAAGACCGGTTGTATCAGGTGACCGACCAGGGCGTACTTCATTGTCTGGACGCGCGGACGGGAGAAGAGCGGTTTAGCGCCCGTCTTCCGGGAAATTACACGGCCTCGCCCATCGTTGCCCATGGGTTGATCTACTTTGTCAACGAACGGGGCCAGACAACCGTGATTCGGGCCACCGACCACTTCCAGGTGGTGGCTCGCAGCCAGATCGCCGATGGCGTGCGTGCCTCCCCCTCAATCGCCGGCGGGGCCCTGTACCTGCGAAGTTTCCAATATCTGTACAAAATTGCGCAAACCACGCCTTGATCGCGAATCCGTCCCTGCGAATCAATCGAGGGATCATCAGGCAACAATGCCCGACCTATGGGTGAGTCCCAAGACGCAACTTCTGGGCTACTAGCCTATCCCTTGTGATTTGCGGCACGAGTCGGTCGCGGTTGCGGCACGAGACCTGTCCCAAACCGTTGTCAAAAAAACGCATCTCCCACCCAGCGGGCAACCGATAAACGATTCGGATGGTAACGATTATTCGGGCGAGTTATCGGTAGGCACCTAAGAGGGATCGGCGTGCAAAAATGGGGGAGGTCGCGCGCATGAGCAATTGGCATCCCATCCAAACCGCCGGTCCGGTCGGCATTCGACCTCTGGCCCTCCTCGTCTTGGTGTTGGCTGGCGGCCGTCTTGCGGCGGCGGAATGGGCCGTCGATCTGCCGCCGCCTCCCGAGCCGCCTGCAGCCCTGGCTCCCCGATTCTTCGCAAGCCAGGAATTGCAGGCCTCGCTCGCGGATTGGGGGCCCATCTCATGCCCCCTAAAGGAACCCCGCGAGTGCTTCGCCTGTCCACTGCCAGCCGCCTGCGCCTGCGGGGGTTGTGAAATCTGCTGCCGATGCGATCAACGGCTGCCCGGCCGAATCGGCGATTGGCTCGTGCCCTGGCAGGGCACCCTGGAACTGGGGTTGAATGGCGCCCACGGCAATGGCGATCACTTCAATCTGTTCCTCGGGCTGGATGGCCGCTATCAGTTCGCCGCCGGTGCGTTTCGGCTGGACCTGGATTACTTTTATCAAAGTTGCCGATCCTCCGTTGCCACCAATCGCTTGGTCACCCTGGGCAGATATGAACACTGGATTCGGGAGGGTCCTCTGGCAGGCTACTTCGAGGGGCGGTACGAGTTCGATTCACAGCGGAATTACGACGCCCGCTGGGCGATGGCCGGCGGGCTGAGCTTCCCTTTCCAGGACCGCGAGTGGCTGACGCTCCGCAGCCGTTTAGGCATGGGCACATCCAAGAAGACCGGCGCGATCGGTGATCGCTGGCGTGCGGAACTCCAAACCGGCCTGGAAGGCGAACTCCGCTTGAGCGGCCGCCAACGATTCTTCGGACACGTGGACTTCTACCCGGACCTCCAAAGACTCCGCACCTACCGACTGAACGCCAAACTGGGCTGGGAAGTCCTCTTGGAAGCCCGGTGGGGATTGGCCTTACGCACCAGCATCCACAACGGGCACGACAGCAGCCCCGGCCCGGGCACGAGGGCCAACGATCTGTACTACGGCATGGCACTGGCCTGGAGCTATTAGGTCCCACCGCGCGGGGGCGGTTTCTCCTCGCACGAATTGCCATCCGTTTCCCAGGAGCGGAATGGATGGGTCGGCTCGGAACCAAGACAGCCGCGATGAACGCGACCGGAATTCCTTGGCAGATGCTCAGGGCTGCTCCGCTTCTTTCAGACCTGTCGCCAGCCTTCGCGATACTCTCGGCGGATCAGGCGGTCGGCTTCGGGCGCGTTGGGCGCGCGCAAGGCTTCGGCGTCCCATTCCAGTTTCTTCTCCAGCCGGTAGGCGACGTTGCCCAGGTGATTGGCTTCGGTCAGCCAGGCCGAGTATTCAAAGTCGGCCATGGTGGGAGAGCCCGTTTTGCAGCCGGCCAGCCAATCGGCATAAATGGAACCGGGCCGCGGCAGGAAAGGCTCCGGCGGTTCGAAGTCGGCGAAATCGTCTTCCGGCAGCAGCACGTGGCGGCCATAGTCGGACAGCAGCATGCCTTTCTCGCCGATGAACAGATGCCCGCTACCCCACTGGGGAATCTTTCCCTCCCGCCAGATCTCCGGTTTGTTCTCTCCTTGGTACCAAGTCATCTGAACCGCCGGCCGATCACCCCGCGCGCCGAAGTGGTAGGTCGCCTGCATCGACGCGGGGGCAAGCTCGGGATGGGGCGGCGGACCACTGGCCTGGACCGTGTCCGGATAGTCCAAACCCAGGGCCCAGAAGGGCAGGTCATTGTAGTGGCTGCCCAAATCGCTCATCGTCCCACTGCCGAAATCCCACCATCGATACCATTTGGGTCCCGGGAAATAGACGGAATGGAAGGGCCGCTCCGGGGCCGGGCCCAGCCACAGATCCCAATGCAGGCCCTCCGGTACCGGCATCGCTTCCTCCGGCCGATCCCTCACCCGGACGATGTCCCGGTTCCGCTCGGCCGCTTCCGGACTCTGCCAGCCCCAAGCCCGCGAAACCCACACATGAACCTCGGACACCGCACCAATCGCGCCGCTCTGTATCGTCTCGACCACCCGCCGATAGTTCTCCCCGGCATGGATTTGGATGCCCATTTGCGTGGCCACACCGGCTTCGGCCGCCGCCCGCCGCACCTGCCGAGCTTCCCAAATGTTGTGCGTCAGCGGTTTCTCGCAATACACATGCTTGCCGTGCTCCAACGCCATGATGGTCGGCAAAGCATGCGTATGCTCGCACGTGCTGATCACCACTGCGTCGAACGCGTCGGGCTGGTCGAACAGATTCCGGAAATCGACTTCCTTGCGAGCGTTCGGGTAGGGTTCCGCGGCCGCATTCAGGGCCGGTTCGAACACGTCGCAAAGCGCCACGATGTTCTCCGAAGCCACCCCTCGGGTATTGCCGCGTCCCCGACCGCCGGCTCCGATGATGGCGATATTCAGCTGGTCATTCAGATTCCGGCCCCGCAGAACGGCCGGCGCGGCGAACAACCCGGCCGCTCCCGCAGCCAGCGACGTGGTGAATTGGCGGCGGGTCCAACCGGCGGCGCCGCTCGTGTGGCGATCTTCAGAACCCGTGGTCATGTTGCTGTCTCCCTGTGAACAGAGCTTGAAAAAAGTTGCCCCGCCAGCCAAGCGGGAACAGATCGTCGTCTCCGTATTGTGGACTGTCCCGGCGCCGGTTGCCAGCCACTTAGCATCTGTCAAGAAATTACGGTCACGTTCGTCGCAGCTGTCCCGGTTCTTGCCGCGCTGTGGCCGGTCGCGCTGTGGCCGGTCTCTGACCGAGCCACCCGGCCGACCGAAGGTCTCCCATATCGGTGGAGACCTTCGGTCCGCGGTTTCGGCGGGGTCAGAGACCCGCGCCGAGCAGCGACCCGCGCCGAGCAGGGTCCCGCGCCGAGCAGTGAGCAGTGCGACTGTTATTTCTTGGCAGATGCTTAACGAATATCCGGCCGCCGCGGCGAAGTCGGGCCGCGGCCGGTACGCCGCAATCCCACGTAGCCGAGTCCATCGACAATCGTATCCACCAACCACCATTCCACGAAAATCAACAGCACCGGCCCCACAAACATCATCATTTGCTCGACCCCTCGATGGCGGAGAACCCCAGGCCCCAGTGCGGCGAGCACCGGGTACATGCGCACCACCATCACGCTGTTCAGCACCAGGAACAAACAGCTGAACAGGCAAGTGAGGACCAGAAAGCCGCACCCGTCGCGGCGTTTCGAGTGAGATCGCAGCTTCACGCGTTCGCCTGCCTCACGCTAGGGGGAAGGGCAAAACCAGGGCCATCAGGATCGTCGCCAGCAAACTGGTCGTGGCCAGGACGACCAGCATGATGGTCCAAGATTTTAGGGCCTCGACCTCCGTCAGCCCACTCATCTTGGCGAAAATCCAGAAGCCGCTGTCGTTCATCCAAGAGCCGACCAAAGCACCCCCTCCAATGGAGGTCGCCAGATACACGGGGTGAAACCCCAGGGTTTCGGGACTCGCAATCCCGGCCAGCATGGCCGAACCGGTGATCATCGCCACCGTGCTGGAACCCTGAGCCGTCTTCAGCACGGCGGCGATGCTGAAACCCAACAGCAGCATGACCAGCCCCGCACCCCCGACGCCGACGAACAGTTCCCGAATCGCCTCTCCCACCTGAGCCACTTCGAGCATATCGCCGAAAGCGCCGCCGGCTGAGGTAATCAAGATGATCACGCCACCGCTCATCAATGCCCCTTCGACTGTCGCGGCCATTTGCTTCCGGGTCAGCCCGCGCTGAACGACCAAGGTGGCCAGGGCAATCAGGGCGGCTGCCAACAGAGCCAAGTTGGCATTGCCCAAAACCTGGGTCAGCGAAGACCAGTGGACGAGGTGCTGAGCCCAGATGTCGGTGATCTCGGCCGGATTCTGCAGTAATTCCGCCAGCTGCTCGTTCGTCGGTTGAACCACACCCGTTTGGACCAGCTGCTCCCGAACACGGGTCCGAGCCACCGTCTGGACGATCGTATTGGCCGAGATCAGCACCACGGGCAGCAGGACCGGAGCCAAACTCAACCACAACGAAGGCAACTCGGAATCCGGCAACGGCGGACGCTCGGTCTGGTCGCCCAGCGAACGCATGGGAATCGGCATCCATCGGTTCGCCAACTGGGCAAACAACAGTCCCGCCACCGCGGCGGGCACCGCCACCAACGTGCCGACGAAAATCAAAACCCCCACGTCCACCCCTAACCGGCTGGCCATCACCAGAGGCCCTGGCGTCGGTGGAACCAACGTGTGCGTAATGGCTCCCCCCCCGCCGATCGCCAATACGTACAGCAGGTAGTTCTTCTGCGTGCGCCGGTAGAGGGAACGACCCAAGGGGACCAGCAAATAAAACACCGTGTCGAAAAAGACGGGGACCGCCAGCACAAAACCGCTGCCCATCAAGGCCATGGCCGAACGTTTCTCACCAAACAGCTGCAAAAACGCCCGTACAATGCGGTCCGCCGCCCCACTATCCAGCATGCACTTGCCGATCACGGCAGCCAGACCAATCACGATCCCAATGTTCCCCGCCGCGGTGCCAAAAGACACCGCCACCCGTTCAATCGAATCGGACCACGTGCCCACACCCAAGATGCCCACCGCCAGGGCACTGACCACCATCGCCACAATCACCAGGGTGATGAACGGATGGATCTTGACCCCAATGATCAAAACCAGCACCAGCACCATCGCGATCCCCAAGATCAGCAGGGGGGCGGCAATCGCGATGGGCGGTTCCCCATCCATGGGAGGAACCACGTCCGCATCCGCCGGCACCGCGGTCGCGACTGCCACAGACGCACTCACGGGAAAAGATGCTGTTGCCAAGTGAGAACACGTTGCCGCCAAAAGAACCAAAAGCGCGGCGATCATCAGCCGTCGTCGATTCATTGCCGTGTTTCCTTGAGCGGCCTAGGAGAAGCGAGTTCCCATTTCCATCGCCTGCGCTCAACTTTCCTGCATTTCAATGCCTTCGTAAGTGCGGCGATCCTTGGGATGCCATAACGGATAACCCATGCGGATTCGGCGAGCCATCACTTCCAGTTTTTCATCCGACCCGGGAAGGGCTCCCGTGGCTTCGTAACACTTGGGTTCCTGAGGCTCCGGTTCGAAATCCCAAATTCCGGACCGGATCGCTTCAAGCACAGATCGAGGCACGGCACTCCTCCTCTCCCCCTAGAGCGTCTCTCGTTCGCCCGATGTGAACGGCGAAACAAAACGCTGGCAACCGGAAATGTGCGAAAACAACCGCCAGCGGCGGAAGACAAACGGCAAGTATCCACCTTGACCGGGCAAATGTCAAGCAAATGGACAACGGGAAATCGCTTGGGAACGCAGTTTTTTTCCAAGCAGTTTGGCGAAGAGTTAAGTTATGTCCCCACATGCAGAGGGTCAAGTCGGCGAGCCCAGTTCGCGGAGCAGGCGGACCAACTGTGCAACCCGACGGGTGGTGATCCGCCCCGTCCGGCCGCCCTCACAAGCGGCTCCCCGTACTGCCAAAAAGTCAGGTCCGAGGTTCCAGACGCCACGAATGACGGGGGTATCCAAGGAGCCGGCCAGCACGACCCGCAGCCCGTGCCGGCGGCTGAGCGCCCGCCAAGACGCCAGCGCGGGCAGCCCGAGATGGTCCAGCAGATTGCCCTGCTGTTTGCCCCAGGTGTCAAACAGGATGGTCTGGCAAGCGTGTTCCGCCGCGGCCCGGATGACCGCCCCGGGCGGCGGGGCTTGGCAGGCTTGCCAGTCGGCGTAAATGACGGCAACCGGGGCCACCGTGCATGGCAAGCGGGCCAGTAGTCGAGCCCAGCGAGCGGGCCAGTCGGGCTGCAATCCGCATCCAGACAAACCGATTTTGACAAAGTCGAATCCCGTCAGGTCCGCCTCGTCCAGCGCCGCTTCGGCCTCGTGCAACTCGCCCAGAGCAGCGCTGGTCGGTACCTGGCCCCCGCAAATGTCCCGCACCTCCCGCCAGACGCGAGGCGAAGCCGCTCCCAGCGCGCCGTGCCGCGGCTCCTTGACGTCCACAACGTCCACCCCGCCAGCCAACGCACACCGCGCCTCGTCCCCATCTCGCACGCTGACCAACAGCCCCGTCATAAACCACCTTCCCCGGTCGCGAGGATTTCCGGACCAAATAAGCGCTCCAGTGCGCGAGCCACCTGCCGGGCCAGCAGCCGGTTCCCACGGGCGTTCGGATGCAATCCGTCGTCGCTCAGGCGCCAGTCGGCGTCCAGCCAGCGCCCCGGCGGCGCCATCGGACTGAATAACACCAAGCGGCGGATCACCGTATCCGGGATCAGTTCCAGATCGTGTTGCCGCGCGATCTCCCGTTCCAAGCCCCGATAGGGGTCCAGTACGAATCCGCGGGGCATTTCGAACAAGACGACTTCGGCCCCGGCAGCCCGGCAAGCGACGACCAGAGCCTCCAGGTTCGCCCGGGTCGCCGCGCGCGGACGTCCCCGCAGGTAATCGTGCCCCCCCAAGGCAATGACGACAACCAGCGG
>SLEY01000680.1 GCA_007124535.1 Planctomycetaceae bacterium | reverse complement strand
TTGTTCCGCCAGCGCGTCCGGAAACGCAAGTTTGACGAAGCGCGCTGCCAACTGCAGGAACTGGCCGCCCTGGAACGCGGCGCCTTCCGGCGGGGGCCGGCGCCCTATATCTTCCCCCTGCTGGAAGCCACGCTCGAGTACAAGGCGAAGAACGACAAGGCGGCCGAGGCGCTTCTGGAAACGGCCCGGAAGGAATTGGACGAACCGACGCCCCTCTGGCTGGTCATGCACACGTATTCCGAGCAGTTCGCTTTGCGGCGCCCGTTGAAGAACGAATTTCGGGATCGTTTCAAAGCGGCGATCAAGGGCCGTGTCCACAGTCGGACCGCGAGCCGTTTGGCCGTGTTCTTGACCGGGTACCTCGTGCGGCGTGTCAAGTACGTGGGTCTGGCCACGCACCAGCGGCTGCTGATCGATTATCTCCAACGCGCCAAACGCGTTACGTGGAACCAAGCGGATTTGCACGACGTCTGCCGGTTCCTGTTGGAGAGCACCGAGCGGCGGGCGGTGGAGGTGCAGTATCGTCTGGCAGAAACGGGCTGTCGCCAGTTCCCCGCCGCGCCCCTGTTCTGGTACCTTATGGGGAAGGGGCTCACGCGTCGCTCGCCCTCGGCGTTCGGTTTCACGCCCCATCTGGGACCGTCCCGGGATATCGAGTATTTGGAAAAGGCCCTCGAATTGAACAAGCAGGCGGAATTCCCCCTGCGGGACTCCGAGCGCGCGGATGCGGAGAACACGTTGCACAGCGCCCGCGCGACCCGGGAAATGTTGGCCGCCTTCTTCGGACTGTCGGGTTTGATGAATGCGTTGGGCGAAGACGGCGATGAGGACTGGGACGACGAGGAAGATGACTGGGACGACGACGAGGACTGGGTCGAGGATGCGGACGACGTGGACACGTGGTCCGACCCCGGCCCGCGGCGAAAACGCTCTGCATCGACGGCGGCGTCCGATCAGCAAGGCTTTCTCTTCTGACGTTTTTTGAGGCTGACCATGATCCGCGATCCTTACCAGGTGTTGGGCGTCGAAATGAACAGCGACCCCGAGACGATCCGTGCCCGCTATTTGAAGCTGGTCCACCAGTTTCCGCCGGAACGGCATCCGCGGGAGTTCTCGGAGATCCGCCAGGCGTATGAGATCCTCCGCGATCCCGTGGTCAGTCTGGAGAAACGGTTGTTCGATCTGCACATGGCGGATACCTTTGACACGTTGTTGGAACGCGAGCGGGGGCGTTCGGTCCAGCGCCCCGTGCCGACGGACGTGCTGCTGTCGCTGAGCGATGCCTGAACGGGGCTTCGGCCCGTAGCGGACGATTTCTTGGATGACCTTGGGAAAACTGCACATGCGAAGCTGGTACGAGAATGAAGAGCTGCTGGGGCGCTTTCGCGAGTGGTTGGGGCGTACGGATCGGGAGATCTACGGGCTGGACGCATTGGAGGATTCGGGGGAGCCGCCCGTCGAGGAGGGCGTGTTTTCGGATGTGAGCTTGCTGCAATTGATCGAAGCCTTTACGGCTTTGCGGCAGGAATTGAAGCTGCAGACGAAAAGTGCCCGCGGTCTGGAGGAAACCTTCCAGCAGGCGCTGACCGAACTGGACGAGGCGGCGGAGCAGATGCGGTCGGTCGAAGCGGAGGAAAGGGTCGTTGCGGAACAGGCGGCCCGTCCCCTGCTCGAGGCTTTGATCGAGTTGGACGAAGCCCTCGAGCGGGGCATGCGTTCCGTCGAGAAGACCCACCACCAACTGGTCCGGGAGGCCCTCCATCGCCACCAACAGGCTTCCCGGCAACGGTGGAAACAAATGGTCTGGTGGCAGCGGCTGCTGGCCAAACCCTGGTACGACGCGTCGCTTGAACTGTTCGAAGAACAACTCCAGCACCTGCACCGCACGAAGATCCAGCCCATGCTGGAAGGATATCAACTGATTTACCGGCGCTTGGAACGGACCCTGCAGCAGTTGCAGATCGAGCGCGTCGACTGCCTGGGACAACCCTTCGACCCGGCCCGGATGACCGTGGTCGAACTGGTCGACTCGGACGAGCATCCGCCCGAGACCGTATTGGAAGTGATCCGGCCGGGATATCTCTGGCAGGAACGCTGCATCCGTTTTGCCGAGGTTCGCGCTGTGCGGCCGTCCGCGGCAACCCCATCCAACCATTCGATTTAGGAGCCCTTTACATGGATACAATCATTGGGATCGATCTGGGAACCACCAACAGCGGGGTCTGTGTCATTCGAGACGGCAAACCCGTGATGCTGCCGGATGAAGACGGTCAGACGATCCTGCCGTCGTTCGTCGGGTTCGACAATCAGGGCCAGTTGCTGGTCGGCCAATCGGCTCGCAACCAGGCGATTCTGGCCCCCGAGCGCACGGTGCGTTCGATCAAACGGAGGATGGGCGAGGACACGAAGGTTTCGATGGGCGACGATACGTTCACCCCGCAAGAGATCTCGGCCATGATCCTGCGGACACTGAAAGATCGGGCGACCCGGGTGCTGGGCGAGGAGGTCGGCAAAGCGGTGATCACGGTGCCGGCATTTTTCAACGAAATGCAGCGCGAGGCCACGCGTCAGGCCGGCGAGCTGGCCGGGCTGGAGGTCGTGCGGATCATCAACGAGCCGACGGCCGCCGCCCTGGTCTACCAGCCGGACACGGATTGCGGCGAGCGGCTGCTGGTTTACGACCTGGGCGGGGGGACCTTCGACGTCTCGATCGTCCAGATCGAGGGCGGGGTGGTCGAGGTGCTTTCCAGTCATGGCGACACCCGGCTGGGCGGCGATGATTTCGACGAACTGCTGCTGAAACATGTCTGCGACCAGTTCCAGGAGACGCACGGTCTGGACCTCCGCCAGCTGCCGGCCGCCCGTTCCCGCCTGCTGCAGGCGGTGGAAGAGGCCAAGAAAGTCCTCTCGTTCGAACCCTGCGCCTCGGTGAATGAGGAGTTCATCGCGGAGAAGGATGGGGGCGCCTTGCATTTGACCTGCGAAATCCTCCGCCAGGATTACGAGACGATGATCGAACCGCTCCTGAAGAAGACCATCAAGTGCGTTGACGATGCCCTGGAAGACGCCAAACTGCATGCCAAAGATATCGACAAGATCGTCCTGGTCGGAGGCAGCAGCCGCACCCCTCTGGTCCACCACCTGCTGGAAGAACAGCTCCGGCAGACGCCCCACCAGGAAGTCGATCCCGATCTGTGCGTGGCGATGGGGGCCGCCGTGCAGGGCGGGCTGATCGCCGGCTTGGATGTGGGCTCGGTCCTGGTCGATATCACGCCCCATACCCTGGGCATCCAATGCCGATCGTTGCTGCATGGCCTGCCCTCCGTGTTCTGCTTCGCCCCCATCATCGGCCGCAATACGCCGCTGCCCGCGACCCGCTCCGAGATGTTCTCCACCTGCGTCGATGGCCAGAAAGTGGCCGAAATCAACGTCTTTCAGGGCGAAAACGACGACGTCCGCCGCAATCAGCCCGTGGGTGACTTCTTGCTGGAAGGTTTGGACGAGTCGGCGGAAGCCGGAAACGAAATCCTGGTCCGCTTCGAATTGAACCTGGACGGCATCCTGATCGTCACCGCCGTCGAACGGATCAGCGGGCTGGAAAGGCAGCTGACCATCGACAACGCCATCAGCCAGTTCCGCCAATCGGGTCAGGAGGACGCCCAAGCCAAACTGGACGGGATCTTCGGCCCCGAACGCCAACCGTCCCCCGCCCGCGAAACCGACCTGGACGAAGTGCCCGCCGAAGTCAAACAAGCCGTCAAAGAGGCCATCCATCTGATCACCAAAGCTCATCAGGTGCTGCCCGAGGCCGACCCGGAGGACGTCGCGGAGTTGGAAGCGTTGATCGAACAGATGGAAGACTCCATCACCCGGCGGGCACTGGAGAAGATCCGCGAAACCAGGGCCAAGCTCGAAGATATCGTATTCTATCTGCAAGATGCGTAAATGAGGGACCCTGCCGGTGACTCGACCCGAAACCCCACCGAAACTCCGCTGCCCTACCTGTGGGGCCCGCCAGGATTGGTCCGATACGTGCCGCCGTTGCCGTTGTGATCTGCGGTTGGTCCACCGTGCCCTCCGCGCGGTGGACCACCATCGCCGCCAGTGTCTGGAATTCCTGCGGGAGGACCGTTACGACCAAGCATGGCAGGCGGCCCGGCAGTGTTGCGATCTGGACGATCGGGAAGAGAATCGGCAGCTGTTGGCGCTGGTCGAGTTCATCCGCGGGAATTTCCCGGCGGCCGTGCGGGTGGCACGTGGCCCGCTGGAGGCTTCCCCGACGGCGAAGTCCCGGCAGGCCGAGTCACCCGAGGAAATCCCTCGCGATTCTCGCCAGCCACTGGCTGCCCGCTGGCCCCGCTGAACACCCTCCCAACGCCGCCCCAACCCACCTTGGTCGGTTGGGCGATGATTGTGTGCTTTCTGCAAGTGTGAAAGACCTTGGAATCAGCCCTGGAGGTGTGTGCTTTCGCCGCGTTCTCCCGGGCATCGGATGGTTCGTCGTGCTTCTAGGATCTGCCGCCCCGAGCTGCGTTGACGCTCCTGCAAGCTTGCAGCCAACCCTTCCAGGGTACCACCCGCATCCTCGAGCAAACGGCGCCGGGTTTCATGCAGTTCGTCAAGAATTGGATCCGTCATTGTCCTGGTCCTGTGCTCCAAGGAACTCTGCGGGAGTGCAGATCAACAGTTGCCCGAGGCCCTCCTGGTCGAGCAGATCGTAAATTCGAGGTAGCTCACGTGCGTTGGCGATGTGCCGACAGTTCAATGTCAACAGATATTTGGTCCATCCGTTGGTTCGGCGTTCTTCAGCCAGCCTCAGTTCCGCGGCCGGACAGGTCGCCGATGACCTCACTAACGCCTTCGTGGTCGAAGAACACCGGCACCCTCCCTGGCCCGACGAAGATCGCCATGCCTTCCCGAACGGCCAGCGCGTCCGGGTAATCGACCTCGTAGCGGTTCCCGCTGACCGTTGCCACCGTGAACGGCTTGAACGGCGTCCGATGCTTAAACGCCCTAATCG
>SLEY01000088.1 GCA_007124535.1 Planctomycetaceae bacterium | reverse complement strand
AAGAGGGACGATGGCAGTTGTATTTTCAGGGGGAAAAGACGTTCCGGACCCCGTTGAACGCGATCCGCTGTGTGGCGTTCGATTCGCAAGGGAATCTGCTGGCCGGCGACAGCGCGACGGGCGACGTCTACCGGTTCAATCAGGAAGGCCAACCGGAATCGCTCACCGCGCGGGACCGCCCCTTGGGCCAGATCACCATCCCGATGGCGATCGCCGTGGAGCCGGGCGGTGATCTGCTGGTGGCGGATTTGGGGGATCACCGTCTGATGCGGATCCCGTCGGCGGGCGGTTCCGTCGAAGTGGTGGCGGAACTGCCCACACCACGGGGATTGGACTTCGACCAGGACCAGCAGCTGTGGGTGATTTCTGCCGGGCGCTTGTTGCGTCTTTCCCCCGACGGCGAACAAGAGACGATTGTGGATCAGGGCGTTTTCGAATTCCCTCATTCGATCGTGATCTGGGACGAGGTCGCTTATGTGAGCGACGGCTACGCGCGGACGATCTGGCGAATTGAACCGGGGGAGGAGCCGGAGGCGTGGGTCCACGGCGGACCGCTGGAGAATCCGGTGGGTTTGACGTTGGACGAAGATCGTTTGCTGGTGGCGGATCCCCGGGCCCGGTCGATTTTCGTGATCGATGCCGAGGGTCGGATCTCCCCGCTCTCACTGGAACCCGCCGCACCCTAGCGCCGCCAGATCCCCGGGAAGCCCAATCGCTCCCGTCTGCTTGGTTGCGCCCCGCGCGCCCCCAGCTCGACACACCAGAAAGAGGACATGATGCAGAAGACAATCGATCGTCGGGGAATTATTATTGGGGTGCTGATCGGCGCGCTGCTGCTGGTCGCGGGCTGCCGGCCTGTGCCTCAGCCGGGTGGGGATTTGCCGGGAAGGGAGGCGGCGGAGTTGCCGGAGTCCGTCGCGCAGGCCCTGGCCGCGTTCAATCGGGGGGCGGCGTACATCGAGCAGTACCGTTATCCGCAGGCGGCGGAGGCTTTCGAAGAGGCCCTGGCGATCCAGCCGCACTGGACGGCGGCCCGATTCAACTTGGGCCTGGCCTATCTCAATCTGCAAGGCGCGCGGGGTGCCGACGAAGCCCTCGATATCGCGCGCCGCACCTTCGAGCAGGTCCTGGAGGATGAACCCGAGCACCGCCACGCGCTGTTCTCGTTGGGCATGTACTACCAGCATCTGGGCGATCTGGAACACGCGCTGGAATACTTCGAATTGGCGTACCAATTGGATCCGGACGATACCTACGCCACCTACAAGATGGCCGAGTCCCTGCTGTCCGTCGACCGGCAGGAGGAAGGTACGGAAAAACTGGAACGCGTCGTCGCGGAGCAACCGGGGTTCCCTTCGGCCGTCTACCGGCTGGCGCTGCAGTACCAGCGGCGGGGCGAGCGGGAGAAGGCGTTGCCGTTGTTCGAGCGTTTCCGCGAGTTGAAGGATGTCGAGTTATCGGCGGGGGCGTTCACGGTAGGCAAGATCTACGGCGAGGCGGGTGCGTATTCGTTAGTGATCGGTCCGGACGGTCTGCCGCTGCCCCAACCCGAGGATCCCCCGCCGCCGCGAGTGATCTTTTCTCCGGAGACCCGACCGCTGGGCGCCCGGACCTTTGTCTGGAACCTGGATGGAGACGCGGAGCCGGAGGAGGCCCGGTCGGGTGAGCCGCCCGCGGAATCGGCAACTCCCGCCGCGGGACTGCCCGGGTTGGCCGCCGAAGACCTGAACGGCAACGGGCATCTGGACCTGGTGATCACCGGATTGGACGCCCGGGGACGCACCGCCGTGTGGTTCAACGACGGCCACGGCCGTTTTACGGAGGGCCCGACCGTGGCCGACCGCGGGATTTCGCCCAGTCTGGGGGATGTGAACAACAACGGTCACATCGATTTGTGGTTGGGGCGAGCCGGACCGGACTTGCTGTTGGAAAACGACGGGCAGGGCCAGTTCCAACCGGTCGATCTGCCGGGGGCCGACGCCGATCTGCTGACCGTCGCCGCCCGCTTGATCGACATCGACAGCGACGGCGATCTGGACTTGGTCGCCTGCCGGATCGCGGCCGGGTCGCTCCCGTTGCCGGCCGATGCGGAGCCTGCGGCGCCGAGTATCCTGTGCAATCATTTGGACGGAACGTTCGACGAATTGGCCGACCGCTTGGGGTTGGACACCCCCGGCGCTTTCTCCGTCGCGGTTTTCGAGGATTTCGACAACGACCGGGCTATCGACCTGATCCTGTTTTCCGCGGGCGACGCCCTGCCGACGATCTGGGTCAATCAGCGGGTGTGGCAGTACCGGTTCCAGTGCGCGGAGGAAGCGGGACTGAACGTGCGTCATGTGGTGGGGGCGATCGCCGGCGATGCGAACAAATCGGGCCGGCCCGATCTGCTGGTCTTCACCCGCAACGGTCTGGAGCTGTTTGCCAACCAGGGCGACATGCGCTTTACCCGCGACGACCGCTTTGCCGACCAGTTCGGCCACCTGGGCGGGACCAGCGGCCAGTTTGTCGATCTGAACCATAACGGGCATCTGGACATCCTGCTGTTCGATGCCCATCGCCGCGACGGGACCCGCGGGCCGGTGGCGCTTCTGAATCGGTGGCCCCAGAGCGGATACCTGGATGCCGGTGCGGTGGATGCCGGGCTGGTGCTGAACGCCATCCGGACCAAGGGCGATGCCAGCGGGGTGGCCGCCGATTTCACGGGCAACGGCGGGAGCGACCTGCTGCTGGCTCCCGCCGGACAGGAGCCCGTGCTGATCGAGAACGTCACCGAAGGCGGCCACTGGATCGGGCTGCGGATGGTGGGCACTCGGGGCGGCGACCAGAAGACCCGTTCCAGTCGCTCGGCGATCGGCGCCCGGGTGGAAGTCCATTCGGGCATGGTTTCCCAGCAGTACACGGTGGGCGGCTCGGCCGGCTCGGTCGCCGTGCCGCCGCTGCGCCTGCACGCCGGCCTGGGCCCCAACCCGCAGCTGAAATGGCTGCGCATCATCTGGCCGGACGGAATCCTGCAAAGTGAACTGGAATTGTCCGCGGGGCAGGTGTTGGAGATCGAACAGACGAATCGCAAGCCCTCGTCCTGCCCGCTGCTGTTCGCCTGGACCGGCTCCCATTACCAGTTCGTCAGCGACTTCGGCGGGGTGGGCGGCTTGGGCTATTGGCTGGCTCCGCAGACATACGCGACTCCGGATCCGACCGAATACGTCCCGCTGCCCGACCTGCAGGCCAAGGACGGCTGGTACGAACTGCAGGTGGTCGCCGCCTTGGAGGAAGTGATTTACGTCGATGAATTGAAGCTGATCGCCGTGGACCACCCTGCGGGGACGCGGGTCTATCCGCACGAGATGGCGGCGATCAGCGTCCCGCCGCCGCCCTTCGAGGTGTTCTGCTTCGATCAGGTGCGGTACCCGGTTCAAGCCACAGATCACCGGGGGACCGATGTGACGGATGTGTTGCGCCAAGTCGACCGGCGCTACGCGGGCGCCACCGATCCCCACCCGCACTTCGTGGGTTTCGCCGACGAACACTACGTCGAACTGGATTTCGGCGAACAACTGGGCGAATTGGACGAAGACGATCGCTGGATTCTGGTGCTGAAGGGCTGGGTCGAATACAGTTATTCGTCCACGAACTTTGCCGCCCACCAGGCCGGCCTGCGCCAATCGGCGCCCACACTGCAGGCTTATCGCGACGGCCAGTGGGTGACCCTGCTGCACGAAGTCGGTTATCCGGCGGGGATCCAGCACACGATGACGCTGGACGTCACCGGCCAGGTCCTGCCCAGCGATCGACGCCTGCGGATCGTCAGCAACATGGAGCTGTTCTGGGATTCGATCTTCCTGGCGCCGCATCGCTCGGCGGCGGAACTGGATTTGAACAAGCTGCCGGCGACCAGCGCCGATCTGCAGGCCTACGGGACGCCCCGCGTCTACTCCCCCGACGGTCGTTTGCCGAACCTGTACGACTATCACAACGTGGACAGTGCCGGCCATTGGAAGGTGTTGGAGGGCGATTACACGCGCTTTGGCGAGGTGGGGGAACTGCTGCAGCAGGCCGACAACCGGTTCGTCATCATGGCCCCCGGCGACCAGATCACATTGCGTTTCGACGCCCAAGCCTTTGGCAGCGTCCCCGCCGATCACGAGCGGTCGTTTCTGTTGAAGACCGTCAGTTTCTGCAAAGACATGGATCTGGCCACCGCTTATCCCGACACCGTCGAGCCGTTGCCGTTCCACGAGATGAGCCGATATCCTTACGGCGACGACGAAGCCTATCCCGACACGAAAGCGATCCGCGACTACCGCCGCCGCTACAACACGCGGCAAATCCGAACGCGATCGTGCCGGCGAATCGGACAAGAAAAGCACCCAGAATCCGGCCGATGGTCGAGAGCTTTCGGCAAGCGTGCATGAAGCGGGAGCGGGGGTTGGCGTAGACTGGCGGTCGATTCTGCACTCGAACTGGCGGACGACCGATGCGAAATGGAACCAACGGGCCTTGGAACGCGGGCATTACCTGACCGAAGTCCAACGGCACGAGGAGCAGGTGAAGGCGGCGCCGGCATGCTGGCTGCCCTGGAACGATCAGGAGCAACTGGCCGAATCGTTTTTGCAACGGGGCTCTGCCCTTGCTTGACGCGCCCCGCGAAAGCGAGCGGCGGCCGCTGGCGCCTGCGCTCACCGCGGTCGGCTGCATCTGCGCGGCATCCAGCCCATCCTGCCGTATTGCGCGCTTACCACGACGTTCCCCGTCCCTCGTCGGGTCCGCGTATCGCTTGATGCTGCGCCCCGCCGGCGCCGTCACGGAACCCCACCGAGCATCGCGGACCATCGGGTACACCCCGGCTCGACCACGCGATTCTTCCTCCCTTTCCGCCTCACCGAAACAGGGCGGGTACCCACATGGCACTCCGGGATCGGTGAAGAGAGGTGGTCGGTACGTCGGTACGTCGGTACGTCGGTGCTTTGTGCTTTGTGCTTTGTGCTTTGTGCTTTGTGCTTTGTGCTTTGTGCTTTGTGCTTTGTGCTTTGTGCTTT
>SLEY01000522.1 GCA_007124535.1 Planctomycetaceae bacterium | reverse complement strand
TGGCCAAATCCTCGTCTCGCACCTGATCCAACGGGATCGGAACCCCCTCAGGCAGGCCCTGCAATTCGGCGACCGCACGTAAGATCTGATCCTGCGTTACGATGCCGCTGAGCACCGCCGTCTCGCGAAAGAGCGGTTTTTTCTTCGCCGATCGGGGCATGATTACCCCAGAAATGGGGAGTGAAAACTGCCTGGATGCTGCCGGAACGATGGGAACTTAGTTCAGTATAGACCGAGATCCCCGGGCGGCCAATGGTTGGTCCGGCCGCCCGGGCAGGGAGCCCACGTTCTATTGAATACCGGCGGCCGTGATCGTCGATCGGCCCAGTACCGAACCGTTGGTCGGCTTCATCAACAGTCGGGGCAGTTCGATCCGCTCGAAAAACCCGTAGTTGGGCCGCTCGCTCCGCCGAAGGTACCGCTCCATCGTTTGACCTTCCTCCAATCGAACGAAGCCTGGCAGGTTGGTGCCACGCGACTGCCACGCAGTTTGGCCCTCATACTCGAAGACCAGACGGGAAACGAACTCGCGAATCTGGTACGTGCGTACGCCGAAGCCCCTGCCGATGGTGCGGTACGAAATGCTTCGGCGATCCCCCCGTTCGGTCGAGGCGACCAGACGGATCGTGCCTTGCTCGTCCACCTGAAATCCTTGCGATTCCAGTTTCTGCTCCAGCTGCTGTCGAACCTCGTCCCGCCGCTCGGCGTCCTCGATGCCACTCACATCCAACTGCACTCGGGTGCCTTCCTGAAGCACGAAGAAATCGGGCTCGGCCATCGCCTGCTCCAATGCCCTACCCACCTGCGGGTGGGGTAAACTGGCGAGTACCAGCGTGCCGGGGCCTTTGGCGCCCTGCGAATTGACCAGCAGGCAGGTGTCCCCGAGCCGCGCGACCTGCTCCGCCCCCTGGTATTCCCACAGCCGCACCTGGTGATCCACGTTGACCAGTACGCGTCTGCCGATCAGCAGGTGCTGAGCATCGGTCCACAACAGATGGCTGCCCACATGGCTGCCGCTCAACAGGATCTCGCGACTCAGCTGGCCATCCACCATTTCCCAGACGTACAGTTGATCGCGGGAGCCGGCGGCCAGGCGGGCGCCGTCCGGGCTGAAGGCCAGGGTGGGATGGTGCAGATTGGCCGGGGCGCTCCGCACCGCGGCCACCGCCCCGGCTTCGATATCGATCATCATCAGCTCCTCACCGGCGATCACCGCCAGCCAGCGACCGTTGGGATGCAGCGCCGGAGTCAAACCGCCTTTCGTCGCCACGTGCCAAATCGGAGCCGGTACCGTGGGATCCCAGAGCGCCAATTGGCCGCCCGAGTTGATCGTAAGCAGGCGGTTGTCCGCCGCATACGCGGCCCATTTCACATCGCGGGCGCCGCCCCGCTGGTCGTCGTAAGGGGTCCATTGCACTTGGCGGCTGATCCCCTCCGCCGACACGGCCCAGAACTCCAAACGGTCCTGGTTGCCAAACCCGAATTCGTTCCGCCGCATCAGCACCGGGTTGCCCTGCGGGGGCAGCGCCAGCGGGACCAGTTGCCCGGGAACCTCGGGCAGATTCCCCACGTGGCCACTCTCCAAATCGCAGGAGACCAAGCGCGTCGTTCCCTCGGTCCGAGGGCGACCCAGTTGGTAGCCGATCACCGCCCGGCGGCCGGTCGAGCTGACCACCAGACTTTCCGCTTTCTCGAAAAAGTCCCGTTTCGGCGGAACCGTGATCCGCGGCGAAATGCTGGCGGCCAGGGTGGGAGGCGAGATCGGCTCGAATGACCATTCGTCCTGCTGCGGGCTCAGATCGATCGCTTTCGAGCGCGACCAGTCGATACGCACTTCCCGCCCGGCTGCCGGCACGTCGCCATCGGTCGGGGACGGCGAAACCGTCGGCCCCTCCGCCGGACGGAACGGACTGGGCTCCACCGTCTCGAAAGGACTCGCCTCAGACAACTCGGCCACATACCGCTGGTCGTCGCCACTGAGTTTCTCCAAATCGATCTTGACCACGCTCCCGTCCGCACGTTCCAACAGCACCTGACCCTCCTCGGACGAAATCATCCGGGCTTCGATCGTGAAACGCCCCGTGCTGTCGGTCCACGTTCGCAAAGGCGAATCTGCCCGCGAACCGAGAGCAACCACCCCGCTCACCCCGATCGTGAACACCAGAACAAGACCCCGGATCACACAACGCCACCACGTCGATTCATCGGACATCTTCCACTCCTGTTTCCCAAAGGAATACGTTCACCCCATATTCCCTTGAAAGTACCAGAAGCTTCCGGAAAGGCAAGCATGCGTGCCGCGAATATCGGGAGCGGTCGCGGTTCCGGCGGAAAAATAGGAAAGCGGTGTCAAGCCACCGCACTCCAAAAGTGGCTTGGAGTGAGGATGGATGCAGAACAAGACGGAGATCAAGTCCTTTGTCTCTGACAAACAGAAACAGCAAACCTCGGGACGCGCCTATTCGATGCCCATTGAGCCCAAGGGGGGTATTGGCTGACCACCTACCTGAGCAAGTCTTCCCTGAAGAAAACGCGGCTCCACCGCCAGCATGACACTGAAGTCATTGCGCGTGTGGTCGACCTGCAAGCCCAGGCGGACCAGCAGGGATTCGCCGATTCGTGTGAAGTTCAGGTATTCGCGCAGACCGCCTGCGTTACTGAAGTCGTACAGAGCGCCGGCGTTCAAGATCCATTTGTCACTCATCCAGTAATTGACCTGTGCGGAAACTCGATTGCTGCGAATCGGTCCCCCGATGGTCCGGTATCCCAAGTACAAACTGCCGCGCAGGGGGCGCTGGATCATCCCGCCAAATGAGGTGGTGCGCAATCCGTCCTCGAAGACATCGGCAAAGCCGTCGGATAACAGCGTCAGGCGGTCGCCGACGTGCCAGCGGAAATCGTAATTCAGCAGACCCACGTCCTGGCCGAAATTGTCACGTTCGGGTTTCGGGAACCAGGTTCCCTCGATATCCAAGACGATCCAGTCGATGATGCGTTCCTGGCCGGGTTGCCCGCGTTTGGTTTGCCACCGCTGGCGGAGGCCTCCGCGCAGCAGCATCAGGTCGTCGGCAACTTCCGCACTGGGCGACGTGACTTGCCCCTGCAACCCGCGGCGCAAGGCATAATACCGCTCGTCAAATCGAATCGGCACGACCCCGCCATAAAGGTCTTCGATCAACCGTCGCCGAAAGTGCTCGGTGGAATCGTCGTCCAAGGGATCGTACAGCGGCAGGCGAGTAAACGGCTCGCTGGACTCGGCCAGAAAGAAGTCGGCGTCCAACGTGACTTTGTGGGCGAGGCCGTTCACGTTCCAAAGCGTGCTCTGCACGGCCGGATTCACGGACCAGAACGGCAGACTGCCCCGAATGCCCACTTGACCATACGCGCGTTCGACTTCCTCCCCGTCGCGGTCGTCATTCCAGTAGGCCAGTTCTCCCAATGCGTAGGGCACCACGCGCACGGGGCCCAGCGACATGGGCAATCCCAGTTCATGCCGCGTGGCCGCTCGCAAACCCTCGCGATCGTCGTAGCGGAAGGCGCCCAAATCGGTTTCCCAGGGGATGGAGGCTTGAAGCGTCTCGACCCCCGGATCCGGCAACCCGGCCGTCCGCAGGCGGGCGTACCCCGCATGTGTGTGGGCCGACCAGGTGAACAGGTCCCAGAACGACGCGCCCAATACGAAATGGTCGCCCCGCGGCAGCCATTCGGTTTGCGTCATAAAATCATTCAATCGGACATCGGAACTCAGACTCCACGTGCTGCTGCCCAAATACTGTTTCAACTCGATACCGGTCGTCAGATCCTTGGCCTCGTCCCACTCCTCCTCGAAGTACTGTTCCAAGAAATTCCGGTCGCTGATCCAGCCGACTTCGCCGGTGAACTGGAGACCGCTCGGCAACGCTTGGCGATGCTGCCAGAGGATGCGGCCCCGTTCCTGGCGATCCGGTACCACCGAACGGCGGTCCCGACCCAGATTATCTTCACCCCGGTCCCGGATGCCCCAGGCGTCGAAGCGTCCCGTGACGGGTCCGGCGAAATTGAGGAATTCGTGCCGGTTATAACGGAATTCGGTACCCAAGGCCGGGCCGCGCTCACTGTAATAGGCCGGAGAAAACGACCACCGCGTCCCGGGGGGCGGATTCCGCAAACCCAGCACCTGATATACATCGAATTCGGCGTCCACCTGCAACCCGAACACGCGGTCATTGCTCAGCTGGAGACTGTTCACATAATAGGCCGGATTGGCCAGATCGGTTGCCATCACCGGCCAAAACAGTACCGGCACGCCCCCCAGGAATACGAAATTGTTTCGGCTGGTGACCAGATAATCGTGCTCGACCGCCGCTTCGCCCGTTTCCGGATCCCGCACCAGTTGGCCGGTGAACGGATCGATCCGCGGCCGTTGGTGATCCTGGAAATCCACCGTTTCGGCCTGGAACCAGTATCGCGGAACTCCCAGCCGGCTGGAGGTGACCGCGGCGCCGAACGCGCGGAAGTTCGACGCGTCCACTTGCTGCAGCACGTGGGCTTTCAACCGCACCAGCCCCTCGTACTCCGGCGCCGGCGTCAAGACCTCGGCATTCAGCACCATGCCCGTACGCTGCTGGACGTTGTAGTACATCCGGTCGGCATAGATCACCCGATCCCCCTCGCGGAACACGATATTGCCTTCCAAATAGAACTCCAGCGGCGCGTCCTGAGGCTGGATCCGCTCGCCGGAGGTTTCGCCGCTCAGATCCAGATCCTCGACGGCCGCCGTCCAGATCACAATGCGATCCGCTTCCAGATCGATCGTGTCGCTGGCCAATCCGGGCACGCCTTCGATCCCCGACACGATCACGTTCACTCCGGAAGTGACCAGGGCAATGGTTTCGGTACCGTCGGGACTGGGAAACACGCGCCCCTGCATGCGGACGTTACTGCGCGAGCGGATCAGGATCTGCCGCGCGGTCGGCCGGGGCCGAGCGGTGGCGGGCGGCAGGGCTTCGCGAGCCGGTAGGGGACCGGGAGCCACCGAGGACGCGGCGGGCGGGAGACCGGATGGCCCGACCGGCGATACGGG
>SLEY01000058.1 GCA_007124535.1 Planctomycetaceae bacterium | reverse complement strand
TTCGTCCGGAATCCGGGAACCGATTCGCAGAATCGCCATCGGACGCCCCAACCGATCCGCCACTCGCAACGGATCCTCGTGCGTGCCGACCTCGAAATAACGCTGTTGACCCGGTTCGTCCGGAATGCCCAAGGCCCGTTGCGGATCCTCCAAATAGATCACCCGGGTCACGAAACGTCCGGCCAGCGCCAGTTCCAATTCCCCCTGGGTCAGCTGAATGGGAACCGGAAAATGGTTTGCCCGTCCCGGCGGCGGATACAGCCGGTTCACCAATTCGATCGTGGGAAAGATTTCCCTCCCCTCGTGCCGCGGGATTTGCGTGACCTTCAACCGGTAAACCGGGCCGATCAGGAAACCCGCCAGAACGGGTGCGGCCTGAGACTCGCCAAATCGCCCCTGCCGCGCCAGCGAGATGCGGGCGCCCGGCGGACCCGTAATCTCGACCGGCTGGTAGTAGCCACGCAACGACGGCTCGCGCACCAGTTGGTCTCCCGCCACCGTGCCCGGCGGCAAGTCTGCGGAGTGGGGGTAATATACGCCGGGAGGCTGGCCAGGGACCGAGCCCGCAATCGTCAATCCCAGGCCTAAGGCCAGAATCGACGAGATCAGGCGACTCCGCACACGACCCGGCAAGTCGGCAAGGCTTCGGGTTGGCGATGAAGCGGTCATGAGTCCATGCTTCCGAAAAGAGTCTTCGAACAGACGGCGTCACGGCCGGTACCGCTCGGCGGCCTTGCCTCCGTCGGAGTCATCCGGCGGAGGCAAAGCCCCATCCAGCAGCATCGCGTCCGGTGAAATTGCCCGGAGGGCCAGGGCCCCGAGCGGGCATCAATGCACCGTCTCGTGACTGTGAGCCCGAGACGGATAGGCCGGTACCGTGGGATGAATCGACTGCTCGGTCAGATGCAAACGATTCGGGGGTTGCGGATAGCTGAAGCCCGGTTGCTGGCGGACATCGATCCGCATGTGACTGGTCGGCTCCGGAATGCTCCTATGCGTATGATTCCGGATCACATGCTGCCGCAGACCGGCGGGGCCGCCCAAGGGAATGTGGGGCGGGCCGGGCAGGCCGATGGGGGTCCCACTGCTCGGCATCCCCCACTCCGGCGAGTTTACCCCGGCCACGTGGTTCGGGAACATCCCGGCAGGTGGGCCCGAAGCATCCGAATGGTTGCCCGCCAGCGGCAAAGCCCCTGCGCCATCCCCCTGGGCTCCCGGAAGCTCCACGTCCTTGTTGCCCAACCGCACGACGGACAGGATCGCCCCGCGACGATCGGCTTCGACAATCGGGTCCATGCCGGGGTCCAGACGGGTGCTGACCAACGTTTCCACGCCGGCCAGGGCCAGTTCCTGGAATTCCGGGTCGGGCAGATAAATCACCTTCTTCACGAAGTTACCTGCCTGGACCTGATCGAAATCCTCTTCCGTGAACTGGATGGGGATGGCGTTGTGCGCCAGATAGGCTTCGGTACGCGGGGTTGTGGGCCCGATTTCCATCGTCGGATACAGTTCCACGCCCTCACGGCCCGGGATGTTGGTCACCTTCAGCCGATAGATGGCGGCCTGGGGAAAGTTCTGGCGGCCCGGGACCACCAACGGTACCGAGTCGAACGCGGCGGGCGCCTGGACATCCCAGCGGACCTGCATGCCTTCGGGTCGGTGAAACAACACCTGGATGGGTGGCCTTCGTGCCGGGCCTCCCGGACCGGCTCCCATCGCCATCATCGGGGGCATCACCCCGGGTCCCGGCCCGTCCACGCCCGGTCCGGGAGCCAACAAGCGTTCTGCGGGCGGCAAATTATGCTCGATCGGCGCCACACATCCCATCAGTACGACGGATGCGGCTATGATACTCAGCCACAAACCAAGTCCTCTTTTCATTGCGTTCCCCCCTCCTGGCACAGCCCCACGGCCAGCAAAAAAGACCTTTCTCTGCACTCGCCGGCGGCGGATCGCCTGCCGCACCTTAGCTCTGCTACTGGCGTAGACCCCACGTACAAGCAGCCGTACAATCAGCCGCCTTCGCTCCTGCCGCACCAGGCAGCAGGGGCGGTGGAGATACGCTTCCACTCTATGTGGGTTTATGTTCGGCTTAACCCATTCGGATTCTTTGGCAAAACCCTCACAATCGCGCTATGTGGAATTTGAGACACGCTTTATCCGTTACCGGGGCGCTGGTGGTGCTAGCAGCCGTGCTGGCCGCGCGGGCGGAAACGGCGCCACCGCCCATGCTCCCCGAACCGCCGGAGGAGGACCTCCTGCGGAACGCTGCCCGCCAATTGCAGGAACAGCCGACGTTGCGGGTCAACCTGCGCCAGCGGAGCGATTTTTTCGGCGACGCGGTGACCGGTTCGGGAAGCTACCTGCAAAAGTCTTCGCCCCGCGGGCTGCTGCTGAAAATGGAATGGAGGCTGGCGATTGGCCAGCGGATGACGACCCTGCAACAGGTGAGTGACGGCCGGTTCCTCTGGCTGCGTCGCAACGATGTGCCGGGCGACGCGCGATTAGGTCGCGTCGATCTGGCACGCGTGGAAGCCGCGTGGGAAGATCGCCCGGCCGCAGCCGGCGCCTTTTTTCGTACCCCCCCACTGGCTTTCGTCGGGTTGCCCCGCATGCTGCTGGAGTTGAACCAACACTTCCACTTTCCTGATCCCCGCTCCGGGAGCATGGGAGGAGTCCCCGTCTGGGTCCTCCGTGGAACCTGGAAACAAGAATCGTTGGAGGAGCTGTGGCCGGAGAGCGTGCCCGCGGATGCAAACCGCGGTGCGGCCGCGACCTTGCCGCCTCACGTACCGACCCATGTCCAAATCGTTCTGGAACAAGCGGATCGGATGCCTCGCCGGATCGAATACCTGCGTGCGGTGGCCACCGACCCTTCCCGTCCGGCGGAGGACACGAGCCGGCAATTCCGTCGCCTGATGACTTTGGAAATGCTGGAAATCGTCCGTGGCGAGCCCCTGGATGATACGCTCTTCTTCTATGAACCGGGGCAACAGGAGGTCATCGATCAGACCGAGCATTATCTGCAAAACCGGACCAGCCGCCACTAGCTTCGCCTTCTCTTGAACCCATCCGCCTGCCAGCAGAATTTCATTTGCGGTTCCAAAAACATGAGATATATTCGAGAAGTTAAACGGCCTACGGGTTTAGGAAGACGTGGGAATGCAGGGAAGTACGACATTGTTCAACGCGTTGGGAGTGTACTGATGAAACGAGTAATGCTTGCAGGTTTGTCTGTCGTTCTGCTGGCCGGTACGTCGGTTTTCGCCGGCGAGGCGGTTGAGCAGAAGGATGGCGTCGCCCAAAAAGATGGCGTCGTTCAGAAGGATGGCGTCGAAGACAAGGACGGTGCGGTCCAGAAGAACGGAGTCGTCCAGAAGAATGGCGCCGTGGACAAAGACGGCGCGGTCCAGAAGGACGGAGCCGTCCAGAAGAACGGCGCCGTGGACAAAGACGGCGTGGTCCAGAAGAACGGAGTCGTCCAGAAGAATGGCGCCGTGGACAAAGACGGTGCGGTTCAGAAGAACGGTGCGGTCCAGAAGAACGGTGCCGTGGACAAAGACGGCGTGGTCCAGAAGAACGGCGCGGTCCAGAAGAATGGCGCCGTGGACAAAGACGGCGCGGTCCAGAAGAACGGTGCGGTCCAGAAGAATGGCGCCGTGGACAAGGACGGCGCGGTCCAGAAGTGCGGCGCCGAGCACAAGCACGGCGCGGTTCAGAAGGGTTGCGACGGTCTGAGGCCGCTCCAGCGGTTTGGCCTCGGGGCGCGCCGGCACTGTCACGCCGCGGTGCAGAAGCCGATCGAGAAGTAAGGCGCTTGGACGGCCAACTTGCTTCCCCCTGCCAGAATCGCAAGTAGCGGCACGGCGAAACGCCCCTCACATTTTTGTGCAGGGGCGTTTTTTTCGTGTGGGGATCGCCCCGGGGGACTCACCGGCCGCGTGGATACGCGGCCTTTCGGTAGCCACAAAGACGTTGCCCCTGAAATAATTATGGAGGATGAAGTGATGGGAACGTATTTCCTGACCCTGGCGCTGATCGTGGTCGCCGCCGACGGCCCGTCGCGGACGGAAGCCCTCGACGCGGAGGAGCAGCAGTACCAGACGGAGACTTTCGCCCACTGGTGGGGCGCGGACATGGTCTGGCGTTTCGCCGACTTGCCGGCCACCGGCAGTGTTCCGCGGCATCGGGTGCCCTACTCCGGTTACATCTATCCGGACGCGGCGGGCGGGGTCGAGGGGCCGATTCGCAAGTACGATCGGGCGTTTCATGACGGGCGCCTGCTGGCCACGGCCCACGAAATCGAAGACACCACCTCGCGAAAGGAATCCGTGCTCGTCCGCGGGCCCTTGCGACTTCGCCGCCGTTTCGAGCAGCAGACCCCGGCCTGGCACGGCCACTGCAACGGTTGGGCCGCGGCGGCGATTCGCCATGCCGCGCCCCGCCAGGAGGTCGTTCGCAACGGCGTGGTCTTTACTCCCGCCGATATCAAAGGGCTGCTCGCCGAGATCTATATGTACAATGGGAACGAGTCCCTGGGCGGGGCGGATGCCGGACCGATCAACCCGGGCTTGCTGCATACCGTGCTGGCCAACTGGCTCGGTCGCGGCTCCCATCCGGTGGCGATGGATCGGGAAGTCGGGGACGAGGTGTGGAACTACCCGATCTACGCCTATGCCGCCTCCCATGCCTATCGGTCACCGCACGAAGTCCAGGTCCGGATGCATGTGGCCTATGCCGACCATGTGCCGGAGGAGTCGAATGAGCCGCAGCACGTCCAGCGAATCCTGCACTTTCACTACGTGTTGGCATTGAACGAGCAGGGGGAAATCACGGGGGGCCGTTACCTGCCCGACAGTGCGCGGATCAAGATGCTGTGGACCCCGCTGCGGCCAGTCCCTTCGGGCAGCGAAGGCAACGAACTGGGGAATCCCCACATCGACGTCCATGAAGTCTTGGCGATGTGGCGCGAGTCCGTGCCGGAAGCACTGCGGCGCGAATGGCTGAACATCGATCCGACCGAAGAGGACCTGGTCGGGAGTTCCCCGGCCGAGACGAGCGAATCG
>SLEY01000083.1 GCA_007124535.1 Planctomycetaceae bacterium | reverse complement strand
GTCGCGACAACCGCCTATGCAACTGCTTCTAACCAACGATGACGGCGTTCACGCGGAAGGACTCGCGTGCCTGCAACGCAGTATGACCGCGTTCGGTGATGTGGTGATCTTGGCGCCGAGCGAACCGTATTCCAACTGCGGCCACCAGATCACGATCCACCGTCCGCTGACCGTCGAACGGCTTGCGGAGGGCCGCTACGCCCTGGACGGTTCCCCCGCCGACTGCGCTCGTTTGGGGCTGGTGCACCTGCAGCCGGACACGGACTGGCTGGTGTCGGGGATCAATGCGGGCGGCAATTTGGGAATCGATTTGTATATGTCCGGCACGGTCGCTGCCGCGCGCGAGGCGGCCTTGTTGGGATTTCGGGCGATCGCGTTCTCCCAGTACCGGCGGCGTGGGAGGCACATCGATTGGGATTGGGCGGGGCGAATGGCCGCGCGGGTCTTTCGGCACGTGCTCTCCCTGCCCCTTCCGCCCGCCCACTTTTGGAACGTCAATCTTCCCGACCCTGGCCAGTCGGCGGAGCAGCCCGAGATCATCCGCTGTGATCCGGATGGCCACCCGCTGGCCGTGGCTTACGAACTGGACGTGGGGAAATACCATTATCGCGGCGTCTATCAGGCGCGGAAACACCATCCGGACTCCGACGTCGCTCACTGTTTCACCGGCAAGATCTCGCTGAGCCAAGTGGCGTGCGGGATCCTGGCATCGAACTCTTCCGACCCGGAAAGCACCTCGCGATGAAACCCGCTGGCTCTACGAGTATCCTGCATGATCTGGCCAATATGCTGCGCGGGCTGTTCATGGGCGGCGCGGATATCGTTCCCGGTGTCTCCGGCGGTACGGTGGCTTTGATCGTCGGCATCTACGAACGACTGGTGACGGCGATCAGCCATATCGATTTTTGCTTGGTGGACCATCTGTGCCACCGCCGCTGGCGAGCGGCCGGCCAGCATCTCGACGCCCGTTTCCTGGGCGCCCTGGCTTTGGGAATCGTCAGCGGGTTCCTGGTGATGACCATGTTGATGAGTCGTTTGCTGGGCGATCCCGTATCGCGGAGTCTGACGATGGCGGCTTTCTTCGGACTGATCTTGGGTTCCGCGATCATGGTTTCGCTGATGATCCGGGTCACGTCGTTCCGCGAGGGGCTGATGTGCACTTTGATCGGTCTGGCTGGGGCCGGGTTTGCTTTCGGTTTGGGGATGCTGCCGGTCCAGTCGCAAACGCCCAGCTATGGCTATGTCTTCTTCTGTGCCTCGATCGCCATCTGTGCCATGATCCTGCCGGGGATCAGCGGAGCCATGATCTTATTGATCTTAGGCGTCTACGAGCACCTGGCGGCCATCCCGGGCAACCTGCTGCGCGGTCAGGAGGTGACCGAGGGCCTGCTGATGATCGTCGTGTTCGGTTCGGGAGCGGCGATCAGCCTGGTGCTCTTCAGCCGCCTGTTGCGCTGGTTGCTGCAGCATTACCACAAGGTGACGATGGCCCTGCTGTGCGGTTTCATGATCGGCGCGCTGCCTCGGCTGTGGCCCTTCCAGCAGGATCTGACGCCGGAGATCGTCGAGTTGAAGCACAAGACGTACGAACCGGTCTGGCCCGACGCGCTGGATCCGCACGTGCTGGCCGCCGGCAGCATTGCGCTGGCTGCGATGCTGTTGGTGCTGATCGCCGACAGTTACGGGCGGACGCGGAAGCGAGTCAATCCGGACGTTTCGCCCGCGCGGTGCGGGGAATGAGTCGAAAGGTGCTCGGGGCGCCTTTCGCAATCAGTCCGTTTCCGGCGGGATGATGTCGTCCCGGGTCCAATGACCGTCGATGCAGCGCCAGGTCTGTCCGGTGGGATTGGGATCCTGGAGCCAGTCGGGCAACCGGTGTTGCCGCACATTGTCATAACAGGCCAACATGGCGAAGCGGCGCATCGCGGCGGGGACGCCCACTGCGGTAAAACCCGGATGGCCGGTGGCCGGATAGGGACCGCCGTGATTCATGGCCGGACTGACCGCGACCCCCGTGGGCATCTTGTCATTCAACAGCCGGCCCACCCGCTGCCGCAGAATCGGGGCGATCTGCTCGTATTCCGCATCGTCCGCTCCGGCCGTGTCCGAATACACGCTGCCGGTCAGATTGCCCTCCAGCCGCTGCAGGATGGAGAGCAGTTGTTCGAGGTCGCTGGCAACGACCAGCAGCGAGGCGTTGCCGAAGGTTTCGGTTTGCAACGCGGGCGACTCATCCAGGAAGGTCTGCCCTTCGACCCGGCACAGGGTATTGGCAAAGCGGAATCCGGCACCACCCGCCGGGACGCCGCCGACCAACACCCGAGCCCCCGCCCGCTGCAACGCCTGGACATTGGCTTGCAGCGAAGTCCGGACGGCTTTGGACAGCAAGGGCTCGACCGGGGCCGCCCGAAATCGCTGGCATACCAAATCGATGAACGTCGCGCTCTGCGGACTGTCCAGCAGCAACACCATCCCGGGGTTCGTGCAGAACTGGCCCGTTCCCAGCAAACAGCTGGTCGAAAACTCGTCGGCAATGCTCTCCGGCCGCTCGCGCAAGGCGCCCGGCAGGAGGATCACCGGGTTGATGCTGGACAGTTCCAGATAGATCGGTCTGCCGGCCGCGTCGGCGGCCGCTTTCAATCTCAGCCCGGCTGCCCGGCTGCCCGTATAGGCCGTCGCTCCCAGGCGAGGATCCGCGACCAGCCGCTGGCCATCCACATGGCGCGTGCGATACAACAACTGGACCGTGCCGGGCGGCATCCCCGTCGTGCGGCAAGCCCGATCGGCCGCCTCGGCTAAACGCTGGGTGGTGGCCGGATGGCATCCGTTGGCTTTGGCGATCACCGGATTGCCCGCTGCCAGCGCCGCCGCGAAATCCCCGCCCGAGATGCTGCCGAAAGCGAACGGGAAATTGTTCGGCCCGAAGACGCACACCGGGCCCAACGGCTGGAAACCCGAACGGAGCCCCGCCGCCGTGTCGATCGTCGGCAGACGCCACGAACCCTCACGGGCGCATTCGGCCGCCGCCCGCAATTGGCCGGTGGTGCGGGGCAGTTCCACTCGAGCCAGACGCGTCGCCGCCGGCAAAGCGGTTTCCGCATGCGCCAGACGAACCAGTTCCTTCCGATCCGCCTCGATCTCCGCCGCATACCGCTCGAGAAACTCGGCAATCCGCGCGCTGGGCATCTGCTGTAACCCCTGAAAAGCCTCGTTCGCCGCGACCAAAGCCGTTTCGCAATCCGACCAGCTGCTGACCGGAAACAACTCGGGCAATAACTCGCCCCGCGCCGGATCCGCCGCGCGAAAGGTTTGCAGCGTCTGGGCCTTCTGCCATTGACCCCTGAGCAAAATCGGTTGTACCACCATGCCCTACCTCACTTGGAAACAAGTTTCCTCTAGCCTTGAACCACCGAATTGACCAGCGTCCCGATCCCGTCAATCGTGATCGAGATCCGATCGCCCGGCAGCAGGGTCACGTCCTCGTCCGGCACGATGCCGGTTCCCGTCATCAGGAACACGCCGTGCGGAAACGAATTATCCCGGCCGAGCCAACCGATCAACTCGTCAAACGTACGGGCCATCTCGCTCAACTGCGTCTTCCCCGCAAATACTTCCGCCTGGCCTCGCTGCACCTCCATCCGAATCGCCAGCGTCGACAGCGGCGACATGCTGCCAGCCAGTGTGATACACGGCCCCAGGCTACAACTGGCATCGTAGATCTTCGCTTGCGGCAAGTACAACGGGTTCTGCCCCTCGATGTCCCGGGAGGTCATGTCGTTGCCCACCGTATAGCCGACCAGTCGCAGGTCGCTGGCCAAGACCAGCGTGAACTCCGGCTCCGGCACACTCCAACGGGAATCCGTACGAATCCGCAAAGGCTCGCCCGGACCCACCACCCGGTGCGGCGTCGCTTTGAAGAACAGCTCGGGACGACGCGCCCTGTAGACCCGGTCATAACACGAAGCCGCCGCGGCGGATTCGTCCATCCGCGCCGCTCGGCTGCGGCGGTACGTCACCCCCGCCGCCCATACCTCCTGCCGATCGATCGGCGGCCGCAAAATCACTCCGTCCAACCCGACCGCGCCCCGACGGTCGACCAGGAAATCAGCGACCTCCAACGGATCATCCGCTTCCAAGATATCGGCCAGGGTCCGGTACTGGCCCCCCGTCAGTTTCAGCGGCAGGAGACGCTCGTCCACCAACTGGCCCACTCGAGGTTCGTTCGACGGAAAACAAAATTTGCAGAGTTTCATGATTGGCCGATCGTGCCAGGAAACAGAAGGCGGAAATCCAACGCGTTAGCGATCCATTAGAACAGATTCAAGCAAATCGCTGTAGTCGCCCCACCTATCGAGGAAAAATGCTGGCCCGGTTCCCGCCGCGATGTATACCGCGCGCGGCAGAGATTGTCCGATATGCATCACCCCCCGGCATCGTTCCCACGCTTTCGCGTGGGAACGCAAGGTCGGACGCTTCGCGTCCCACGAAAGGAACCGTATCAACTGAAAACGATCCGGGAGTTTCATGTGTGAAAGTGGAAAAGACGCGAAGCGTCTAAACCGTGCGTTCCCACGCGGAAGCGTGGGAACGATGCATGTGTGAAAGTGGAAAAGACGCAAAGCGTCTAAACCGTGCGTTCCCACGCGGAAGCGTGGGAACGATGCAACGCGGAAGCGTGGGAACGATGCAACGTGGAAGCGTGGGAACGATGCAAGCCACCGCGTTGCGAAGAAAGGGGAACCGCCCGGGTCAGACCGATTGGTTGCAGCCACTCTGCCGCTTGGGCCCGATTTCAACCGGCATCCGGACTATCCGGCGGACCACCGTCCTAAGGGCCATGATCGCCCCCTCCCTTTGCCAGCACCTCCAGATACATCGCCTCGTACTGCCGGACCATGTGCGTTGCTTCGAAATGCCGGTGGGCGCGTTCCCGGCCGGCCTCCCCGAACCGCTGGGCCAGGTCCCGGTCGCCCCAGACCTGCAGGATCGCTTCGGCCAATTGGACCGGGTCGCTTGCCGGAACCAACCACCCGGTTTGGCCATCTTCGACCACTTCGACATTCCCGCCCACACGCGTTGCCACCACCGGCAACCCACT
>SLEY01000386.1 GCA_007124535.1 Planctomycetaceae bacterium | reverse complement strand
GTGTGTTCGAACTGGGCCGATAATTGGCCGTCCCGAGTGCGAACCGTCCAGCCGTCTCGGGCGTCCTGCACCCCGTCACAGACGCCCGCGTTGATCATCGGTTCGATGGTAAAGGTGGTGCCGGGGGCCAGTCGCTGGCGCCGGCCTTCGGGCGTGGGCACGTGCGAGATGGTCGGGTCCTGATGGAATCGGCGCCCCACGCCGTGCCCCACGTAATCCCGGACCACCGAGTAACCGCGTTGGTGAGCGATCCGCACCACGGCCGCACCGATGTCGGAAACTCGACAATTCGGTTTCAATACGTCGATCGCCGCCCACAAACAGTCGAAAGCGCACTGAACCAAATCCCGGGCCTCCGGCGAAACCTGACCGATCAGAAACGTTTCCGATTGGTCCCCGTGCCAGCCTTGGACGATCGTGGTCAGATCCACATTGACCACATCGCCCTCTTTCAAGACATAGGGACCCGGAATTCCATGGCAGATCACCTCATTGACGCTGGTGCAACAGCTCTTCGGGAAACCCTGGTAGTTCAGGCAAGCGGGGACGTGGCCGTGGTCCAGGGTATACTCGCGGACCAGTTCATCGATACGGCCGGTGGTGATGCCGGGCTGCACGTACGGGCGGATAAAGTCCATCAGTTCCGCATTAAAGCGTCCGGCGGTCCGCATGGCTTGGCGTTTCGCTTTTTCCAATTCGCGGCGTCGTCGATTCATCAACATGGGAGGGTGCGATCTCGGAGGTTCGCTCTGGAAGGTACGGGGCAGGAGCAGGTCACGTCTCTTAAAAGCATAGCGTAACAGGCCCGAATGCGGTAGGGTATTAGGGACGTTGGGACGCTCCCGAGACAAAAAGAGCCATACTGAGCGGAGTGGCTATACATACAAGGAGGGGTCTAGGCTCAGTCCGGCGGGGCGCTGAGTCGTACCGGGGCACCGGGCGGGGTGTTCGCGGGCAACGTCGAAATCGGATGGGCTTTCGAACAAGAATGGGACAAGCGACCTATGAATTGCCGCGGAGTACGAGGCGCCACCACGGCCGACTCCAACACGCGTGAGGACATCCTGGATGCTGCCAGGCAGATGTTGGCGCTGCTGATCCGGTTGAACGGGATCGAGGTGGAGGACGTGGGCAGCGCGATTTTCACGGTGACGCGCGACCTGGACGCAGAATTTCCTGCGATGGCAGCTCGGCAACTGGGCTGGATCGACGTGCCCTTGTTGTGCAGTTACGAAATCGCGGTGCCCGGCTCGCTGCCACGCTGCATCCGGGTGTTGGTGAACTGGAACACCGACAAGGAACAGAAACAGATCCGGCACGTGTACATCAAGGACGCGAACAAATTGCGGCCCGATCTGTGCCAGTTGCCGACGGTAGATTTCCAGGAGTTGGAGGCTTGGATTGCCGAATACATCCAAAACCATCATGTGCCGACGTAGGAGTTGCACGCCGGATGGCAGCCGGGTCGCGCCGTTTCAGGTTCTTCTTCTCCTTCATTGACGGTTTTGCGGCCCGCTGGTACACTCACCCCTTTGATCTGCCGCGGGAGACGCTGACCCGCGTCCAGTTCGGGGCCCTCCCGATCCGCTCCCGTCGGCGAGCCGTTCGGCCAGGCGGTTGTTTTTGCAACATCCCCGGGCGGTGGAGCCGGCGAGGTCAAGCAACGGATGACGACAAAAAAACTCTCCGCCGCTGGCGCCGGAAATCGTTCCGCGACCGTGCGGCGCAATTCACGTTCGACACTTTTTTCGCATCGAAGGGACGTTACTGATGGCAAAGAAGAACTCCAAGGTGAAGATGGTCTACTATTTTGGCGAGACCCGAACCGACGGCAAGGACGCGGACAAGTTCTTGTTGGGCGGCAAGGGCAAGAACCTTGCCGAGATGACGGCGATCGGCCTTCCGGTCCCCCCCGGATTTACCGTCACCACCGAGTGCTGCAGGCAGTATTACCAGAGCGGCTGCAAATTGCCCGAGGGGCTGATGGACGAGATCCATGAGAATGTGGCCCTGCTGGAAAAGGAGATGGGCAAGAAGTTCGGCGACGACGAAAACCCGTTGCTGGTGTCCGTCCGTTCCGGCGCCGCTGCCTCGATGCCCGGAATGATGAACACGATCCTGAACCTGGGCATGAACGACAAATCGGTGCTCGGGTTAGTCAAGTCCAGCGGCAACGAGCGGTTCGCCTACGATTTGTACCGCCGCCTGATCAACATGTTCGGCGACGTGGTGATGGGCGTCGATCACGAGCACTTCGAAGCGGCGTTCAACGACATCAAGGCCGAATACGGGGCGACGGTGGACACGGATGTGCCGGCCGAGGGTCTGAAGGAATTGTGCAAGGCGTACAAGGCGGTTTACAAGGAGCACACGGGCGAAGCGTTTCCCCAGGACCCGCTGAAACAATTGCTTCGGGCGGTCGAAGCCGTCTTCCGCAGCTGGAATACCCCCCGCGCGGTCCGTTATCGCGAGGTCGAAGGGATCCGCGGCTTGCTGGGCACCGCGGTGAACATCCAGTCGATGGCCTACGGCAACACGGGCGAGGACTCGGGAACCGGTGTAGCCTTTACTCGCAACCCTTCGACGGGCCAGAACAAATTCTACGGCGAATTTTTGATCAACGCTCAGGGCGAGGACGTCGTGGCCGGGATCCGCACGCCGCTGGCCGTCGCCGAAATGCCCAAGTGGAAGACCAAGGAATTCCCCACGCTGGGCAAGGACTGTCACAAGCAGTTGCTGGAAATCAAGGATATCCTGGAAAACCATTACAAGGACGTGCAGGACATCGAATTCACCATCGAGCACGGCCATCTGTACATGCTGCAGACGCGGACGGGCAAGCGGACGGGCAACGCCGCGGTGAAGATCGCTTGCGACATGGTCCGGGAGAAGTTGATTGACGAAACGACCGCCTTGAACCGGATCCCGGCGAACGCCCTGACCCAGCTGCTGCTGCCCAGTTTCGACCCGGAGGCGAAGAAGTCGGCCGAAGTGCTGGCGACCGGCCTGCCCGCCTCGCCCGGGGCCGCCGTCGGCAAATTGGCCTTTACGGCCGACGAAGCCGTCCGGCGCACGCAGGAGGGCGAAGCGGTCCTGCTGGTCCGCAAAGAGACCAGCCCGGAAGACATCGACGGCATGCACAGCGCCGTGGGGATCCTGACCAGCACCGGCGGCATGACCAGCCACGCGGCCGTGGTCGCCCGCGGTTGGGGACGCTGCTGCGTGGCCGGCGCCGGCGAGATCCAGATCGACGAGAAGGCGCGCAAGATCCGGGTCCAGGGCAAAACGTACTCGGCCAAGGACACCCTGTCGATCGACGGGGCGGACGGCAAGGTGATGGCGGGGACCGTGGATACGGTCGAACCCACCCTGTCGGGTGACTTTGCCAAGATCATGAAATGGGCCGACCGCCACCGAACGCTCCGCATCCGCACCAATGCGGATACCCCGGAAGACGCCCAGCGGGCGCGCGGCTTCGGCGCCGAGGGCATCGGGCTGTGCCGTACGGAACACATGTTCTTCGAAGGCGAGCGGATCACGGCCATGCGCGAGATGATCCTGGCGGACAACGAGGAAGACCGCCGAGCCGCCTTGGCCAAACTGCTGCCCTACCAGCGCGAGGACTTCGTCGGCATCTTCACCGCCATGAAAGGATTGCCGGTCACCATCCGCTTGCTGGACCCGCCGCTGCACGAGTTCCTGCCGCATGAGCGCAAGGCCCAGCAGGAACTGGCCGACATCTTGGGTGTCAAACCGGCCCTGATCAAGGCGCGTGTGAGCCAGTTGCACGAAGCCAATCCGATGCTCGGACACCGCGGCTGCCGGCTGTGCGTCACCTATCCCGAAATCCTGGAAATGCAGGTCACGGCGATCGTCGAAGCGGCCATCCAGTGCAAGCGGGAACGGATCGACGCCAAACCGGAAATCATGGTCCCCCTGGTGGGCACGGCCGACGAATTGCGCTCGCTGCGAGCCCTTGCCGTCGAGACGATCGAACAGGTCCGCAAGCAGGAGCAGTTCACCGGCAAACTGGATATCCTGGTCGGCACGATGATCGAGATCCCCCGCGCCGCTTTGACCGCGGACGAAATCGCCGAACAGGCCGATTTCTTCAGCTTCGGTACGAATGACTTGACCCAGCTGACCTTCGGCTACAGCCGGGACGACGTCAACAGCTTCCTGCCCGACTACCTCCGGCAGGAATTGCTGTCCTGCGACCCGTTCCAGTCGCTGGATACGGTTGGGGTGGGCCAGTTGGTCGAGATGGGGGTCGTCAAGGGCCGCCAGACCAAGCCGGAGTTGAAAGTCGGAATCTGCGGCGAGCACGGGGGCGATCCGGCGTCGGTGATCTTCTGCCACCGCGTCGGTCTGGACTACGTCAGCTGCTCGCCCTTCCGCGTGCCCATCGCCCGGCTGGCAGCGGCCCAAGCCGCATTGGGTCACGAAATCAGTGGCGACTGAGGGACCCGCATGATTTGAAACCCGGCGCCGCGCCCCCCCGGGCGCGGCGATTCGAGGCAAGGCGACGGTCCGAGCGGGCGACTCCCAACTCGGACCCTCGCCCCGCGGCTGCAAAACCGCACCGCGGGAGTTCACGCTTTCGATGGAACGTTACAAGTCAAGGACGCCGAGCGTGATGACGCGGGGTTTTTTCGAGTTCCCCGTTCCGAGAGTGATTCCATCGGAGCCCCGCAATGAGTCCATTCCGGTGTTAGCAAAAGGAAATCGTCAGGCTCTGACCCCAAACACCCGCACGATCACGGGGGAATAGCGGCAAGTCCTTGTAGGGCTTGGGGGGCTTGCCGGTGGGCTTTCCTTTGCGGCTGTTTCGAGTAGACTGGTTCGTGGCGTCACGTTTGCGGAGACTTTTGCGAGTGGTGCCATTGACACCCATCAGTTCCCGCTCGCGGGTGTCCATTTGCTTCTCCGATGGCAGCAACGGGCAGCAAAGGTGTCGACAGAGGTGTGAACGGCGAATCGCCGGACGCCGCGAACGCGACAGAGAGACGGAAAAGACCGACTTTGGCCGGATGGCGGAATTGGCAGACGCACAGGACTTAAAATCCTGTGGCCCTTTCGGGCCGTGCGGGTTCGAGCCCCGCT
>SLEY01000350.1 GCA_007124535.1 Planctomycetaceae bacterium | reverse complement strand
GCGCCCGTTGCCCGCCCGAGCGGCTGGTACTGGTCCGTCACGACCGCGCACACTGCGGTCGGCCGATGCGGACAGGAATATACGCTGTCTTCCGCCGCCGCCGCAGCGACCAGGATCAGCTCGATGCCAGCGATCATCACTATCAAGCGGTTCATGACGGGCAATTCCCGTGGAGGCAAAGTGGATTGACAGGAGCGGTTGTCTCCGATTCCGTCTGCAACAGCTGTATCGATTGCAGCATTTGATCCACCCGGATTGATTGCCCCGAAAATTCCGATGATTCAGGCCGCAACGATCGCGCGGCGCGATACGACCGTTATTATCGGCACACAATTGCTGCCTCATCACTTTCGTGCATACCTCCCATGTCTCCCATAATTCTCATTCTTCCCATCATTCCCATTATGACGATTCGTTTGTCAGGGCCGATTGAAAACGCGGCTGGGTGGGGTACGATAAAGGTTCTCTCAGAAAAGAGGACCGACCCTTTGGAGGATCGAGGCGGTCCCCTTTTATGACACCCGTCACGTTCGGCCGGAACCCAGCGGTTGCCGTGGCTGTCGGGCCAAGCGGCGTGCCTTCAAAGCGAAGTTTTCCAGGAGATTGAGCAGATGACCGGGAATTGGAAACATGGGCGTCGAATCGTGTGTTGGCTGGCGGCGGGCATTCTGGCGGGGACCGGATCGCTTGTTGCCCAGACGGAGCCTGAGCAGCCGCCGTCGGCGGAGGCTCTGGCGGCTCGGATCCTGGACGATTCGGGGGTGCGGGGCGGTTTGATCGTCCATGTGGGCAGCGGCGACGGCCGGCTGACCGCCGCCTTGGACCGGGGCGAGGCGTATCGGGTGCAGGGCTGGGACCGCGACGCGGAGCAGGTGGCGGCGGCCCGGGCGCGGCTGCAGGCCGCGGGACGGTACGGCCCGGTTTCGATCGATCGGCTGTCGGGCGATTCCTTGCCCTACGTGGACAACTTGGTGAACCTGTTGGTCGTATCCCGCCCGGCGGACGTCGCCCGGGACGAGATGCTGCGAGTGCTGGCGCCGGAAGGGCGGGCCGTGGTGCTGGAGGAGTCGGGCGAGACGTCGGACGTGTTCGTCAAACCGCGTCCGGACACGATTGACGAGTGGACGCACTACCTGCGCGATGCCTCGGGCAATGCGGTGGCTCGGGACACGGAGATCGGTCCCCTGCGGCGGATGCAGTGGGCGGCCGGGCCGCGTTATTCCCGGCACCACGATCGTTTGTCCAGTGTCAGTGCGGTGGTCTCGGCGGCTGGCCGGGTGTTTACGATTTTTGACCAGGCCACCGCGCGTTCGATCCTGGTTCCTCCCGAGTGGCGTTTGATCGCCCGAGACGCCTTCAATGGGAAACGGTTATGGGAGCGGGAGATCCCGCAATGGCACACG
Organism: Planctomycetaceae bacterium; assembly: GCA_007124535.1. Classification (GTDB taxonomy): domain Bacteria; phylum Planctomycetota; class Planctomycetia; order Pirellulales; family Pirellulaceae; genus SLMF01. Next base: position 3,702 of record SLEY01000350.1, on the reverse strand, counting down.
CATTTGTGGCCGCTGAAGAGCGGGCCGGCGCAACTGCCGCGCCGGCTGGTGGCGACCGGGGATCGGGTCTACGTCACCCTGGGTTTGCAGGCCCCGGTGGTGGCGCTGGATGCGGCCACCGGCCGGACGGTGCGGGAGTATGCGGGCACGGCGGGCGCCGAAGAGATATTGTGGGACGCGGGGCGGCTGACGGTGCTGGTCGACCCGCCGCAGACGGACGAAGTGGATGACGGGTTGACGCGGATCGGACGCGCGTACAATGCGCCCTTCTGGGACGAACGGCCGCGCCAATTGATGGTACTGGACGCCGAATCGGGCGAGCCGCTGTGGAGTCGCGAGCAACGGGTGGTGCCGGGCACTCCCGCCACCGCGAACGGCCGCCTGGTGTTTCATGACGGCCAGCGGATCGTGGCAGTGGACGCCCGGACGGGAGAGCCTCTTTGGGAATCCGAGCCGGTGGATCGAAGCGAAGAGATCCGCGGTTTCTTTATCCCGGCGATGGTGCTGTACGAGGACGTCGTGCTGTTCGCCGGAGGGCCACGGGCCGGCCAGCAGACGGGCTCCTGGTACCGGGACACCGACGACACGATGACGGCGCTGGCGGCCAGCGACGGGCGAGTTCTGTGGGAGGCCCCGCATCCGCCCTCGGGCTACCGATCGCCCGAAGATCTGCTGGTCGTGGACGGGCTGGTATGGACCGGCGAAACGACCAGCGGGCGTGCCGAGGGCCTGTTTACCGGGCGCGACGTGCACACCGGGGAGGTCCGGCAGTCCTTCGTGCCGGACGTCGATACCTACTGGTTCCATCACCGCTGCTATCGTGGCAAGGCGACCAGCAATTATCTGCTGATGTCCCGCACGGGGATCGAGTTGGTGGATATCCGCCGGGAGCGTTGGGAACCGCATCATTGGGTCCGGGGCGCTTGCCTGTACGGGTTCATGCCGGCCAACGGTTTGATCTATGCGCCCCAGCATCCCTGCGCCTGCTATCCCGAGGCGAAGCTGGATGGTTTCAACGCCCTGGCGGCGTCGGGCGCGGCGGCCGCCCGCCGTGCCGCCGTCTTGCAGGATGGGGGCCCTCCGCGGTGGGAACCCGGGCCGGCCGGCCAGGCAGCCGAGGCGGCCGGCGGCGCCGCGGACCCCGAGGCCGGCGACTGGCCGATGTACCGGCACGATGCGGCACGCAGCGGGCACGCCAGCACGTCCGTGCCGGCGGGTCTGGCGGAAGCGTGGGAAGCGGAAATCGGAGGGCGCCTGACCAGCCCCGTGATCGCCGGCGGCCGCTTGCTGGTCGCCTCGATCGATCGCCATACGGTGCACGCCTTGGATGCCGACTCGGGAGAACCCCTCTGGCAGTTCACCGCCGGCGGGCGAGTCGATTCCCCGCCCACGGTCTACCGGGACCGTGTGCTGTTCGGTTCGACAGACGGCCATGTCTATGCCCTGCGAGCTGAAGATGGCCAGCTGATCTGGCGGTTCCGCGCAGCCCCGCTGGACGAGCGCCTGATGTTCCACGAGCAGGTCGAATCCGTGTGGCCAGTGCATGGCAGCGTGCTGGTCCAAGATGGCGTCTTGTATTGTGTGGCCGGCCGGTCGATGTTCCTGGACGGCGGGATGCGGCTGTGGCGATTGGATCCGCTCACCGGCGAGGTGCTCTCCGAACACCTTTTGGACGACCGGGATCCTGACACGGACAAGGGCTTGCAGCATTATGTCAGCTGGTTGAACATGCCCACCGCGATGAACGACATCCTTTCCAGCGACGGCCGGTGGATGTACATGCGTGGGCAAGCGTTCACGCTGGAGGGGACGCGGTTGCCGCTGGAACGAATGCCGACCACGGGCGACGCGGATCAGGGCGCCCCGGGGGCGATGCACGACCCCGAGCGGTCGCATTTGTTCTCGCCCACCGGCTTTTTGGACGACAGCGGTTGGCACCGCACCTACTGGCTGTACGGCAGCCGGTTTGTCGGCGGCTGGCAGGGTTACTACCGGGCAGGGAAGACGGCGCCGGCCGGGCGGATTTTGGTGTTCGACCAGGAGCGGGTGTACGGCTTCGGCCGCAAGCCGCAGTTTTTCCGCTGGACCACGCCCATCGAGCATCATTTGTTTGCGGCCGACCGGTTCGCCGATTCGCCGGGCCCCGCAGATCGCCGCGGTCCGCGCGAGACCCGGGTGCGGGTGCCCCGCTCGGCCAGCTTGCGGCCGCAAGGTCAGCCGCTGGCCGCACTGGCCCGGGTCCATGCCGAGCATCCCGACGGCGTCGTACTGGCCCGTGGCGGCAACTCCTGGGGCTATGCCCTGTACCTGCAGGGCGGCCGGCCGCATTTCGCCGTGCGAGCTGACGGCGAAATCGGGACGGCGGCCGGCGAGCAACGTGTGGACGACCGCTGGGTCCATCTGGCCGGCGTCCTGACGGCCGAGGGCCAACTGGAACTGTATGTCGACGGAGAACCGGTGGCCACCGCGCCGGCGCCCGGCATGATCACCGCCGATCCGGCCGAAGCGATGGAGATCGGCGCCGACGACGGCACGGTCGTGGGCGCTTATACCGGTCCGATGGCGTTCGACGGCAAGATCGCCCAAGTCCGCATCTACCGGGGCCCGGTCACGGCGGCGGAGATCGCCGCGCTGGCCGATCCCGACGCGGAGACCACCGTGGCGGACGCCGAATGGGTGCTGGGTTACTCGTTCGCCGACGGCCGGGCTGAGGACCTGTCGGGTCAAGGCAACCCGGGGGAGATCGAAGGCGCGCAGCCGGTGGACAGTGCGGCCGGTCCGGCCCTGCGCTTTATCGGCGGCCCGCCCCGCGTCCCCGGCTACCTCGTGAACCAGCACTGGACGGAGGACCAGCCGTTATGGGCTCGGGCCCTGGTCCTGGCCGACAACATGCTGTTCGTGGCCGGCCCGCCCGATCTGGTCGATGAAGTCCAGGCTTTCCGCCAGATCCAATCGCCCGACGTCCAAGCCGAACTGGCCGAACAAGCGGCCTCGTTCGCCGGCGAACGAGGTGGGATCCTGCGAGCGGTCTCGGCCGCCGACGGCCGCACGCTCAGCGAACTACGACTGGACTCCCCGCCCGTTTTCGACGGCATGGCGGCCGCCCGGCAGCGTCTGTACCTGGCAACCGAATCCGGACACATCGTCTGCTTCGCCGCCGATACGGAATAACGGGTCGAAGCCAAGACAAACAACGGGAAGGCGCAGCAAACGACTTCCGGCGTGGGTGGCCTAACGATTGTGATTTGCCGCAGTAGTTGGTAGTTCGTGATCATTCCTTCGTGAAATCCGGCAATGGTCGCGGCGCCAGCCGCAATTCGCTCCGAAGGAACTGCGACAAGTCCGCCCAGGGCAGAGCGCCGCGGCGAGAGCCGCGAAGCGCCGCCCGAGGTCGAAATTCATTTCAAACCGCAGCCCTGAAAGAGTTAAGGCAACCCGCAGGAAATGATCTACCCGTAGCGATGTGGCCGGTCTCTGACCGAGCCACTCAGCCGACCGAAGGTCTCCCGCGACAGGGGAGACCTTCGGTCGGTGGTTTCGGCGGGGTCGGAGACCCTCGCCGAGCGCGGTAGATTATTTCCTGCAGGTTGCGTAACAATCGCTCGCCACGACACCTCGACTCCCTGCTCTCTGGATCATACAATAACGAGAACAGTAACATTTTAGGAATACCGCGGGAGTTCTTGCGGTCGGGAGCTGGAT
>SLEY01000201.1 GCA_007124535.1 Planctomycetaceae bacterium | reverse complement strand
GCCCACCGGCTGATTGACGAGGCCGGGGTGGACCTCGTGCACGGCCACTCCTCGCATCATGTCAAGGGCCTCGAAGTCCATCGCGGCCGGCTTATCCTTTATGGCTGCGGCGACCTGATTACCGACTACGAAGGCATCGGCGGGCGGGAGTCGTTCCGCGGCGATCTGGGGTTGATGTATTTTCCTGAATTCGACCCGGGACGACGGCGTCTGAAGTCCCTCCGCATGCAACCGACCCAAATGCGGCAGTTGCGTCTCTGCCACCCCTCCGGCAAGGACGTCGCCTGGATGGAGGCCACCCTGAACCGAGAAGGGAGACGGTTCGGCAACCGCGTCCAGCTTCAGCAGGACGGCATGCTGCATCTGCAATGGCAGGAGGAGCATCGATAAATCCAGCCGGTGCGAACGCCCCCACCACTTCGAGCAATCGCCCCTTGGCTCCAAGAACGTCTCTGGCGGTTCGTGGGCTGGCGTGGGCGGGGCGGGTGGCGCCAAGTTGACGGGGCACTGCGGCAAATTGCTGTACCTGGCAGGACGGGCTCGGGTGGGAAGCGAGAAAGCGGACGGTTCGCGACGGAACGCACAATGGCACGGCAATTGCAACCTCGTGCCAGTTACCATCCCAGGTACTTTGAACCCGTCCTTCCTGACGAAACGAAAGGAGCACGCGATGTGGCGAGTCACACTCGTATTTTTGTTGGCCATAGCCCTGGCCGTTTTTGGTATGGGCTGTCCGCGCGAAGAGCCTGCGGTACCGCCGGCGGAGGCGCCGCCTGAGGCCGTGCCCCCGGTAGACGATCCGCTCGACCCGCGTCCGCCGGAGGTACCCGAGGAACCGGAAGAACTGGAAGAGCCGGAAGAGCCGGAGGAACCGGAGGAACCGGAGGAGCCCGAAGAGCCGGAGGAGGCGGAAGATTAGATCGAGGCCGGCCCAAGTCAATCCCCACCCTGCAGCAAATCGATCCCTACCATGCGAAAGTTCGTTATCGGCCTGGTGCTGCTTGTGGCCGTTGCCGGCGTGATCTCTTGGTTTGTGATCCACGAGGATAAATTGCCGGAAGGCCTGATCCAGGCGAGCGGTCGGATCGAAGGGGACGAGACCACGCTTGCCGCGGATGTATCGGGCCGGATCGTCGAACTGGCGGTCCGGGAGGGCGAACTTGTCGAGGCGGGCCAGGTTCTGGCTCGCCTCGACGATCGCGCGGTTCGGGCGCGGGTGGCACAGGCCGAAAGGGCACTTCGTGCCACCGAGGCCACGGTCAGCCGGGCCCGGGCAGAGCATGCGGTGAGTCAGGCCACGCTGGACGCCGGCGAGCAATCGCTCGAGGTGCTGCGTCAGGAGGTTCCGCTGCAAGTCGAGACGGCCGATGCCGAGTTGGAACGCGCCCGCGCCGAATTCGCCACCGCGGAGGCCGACGAGCAGAAAATTCGCCGCGACTACGAGCGGATCGCCAATCTGCACGAAACCGGCGCCGTGACCGACGAGGAACGCGACGAGGCCCAATTGGCCTGGATCGAAGCGCAGAACGGTTTGCGGAGGGCCCGGGCGGCCGTGCAAAAGGCCGAGCAGAGTCAAGCCGAGGCTCGGCTGGGGACGGAACGGATCGCCACGCAGCAGGCCGAAGTGGAAAAACTGCGGGCGGAAGTATCGCGGGCGGAGGCCGCCATCGAGGAAAGCCGCGCGCGCCGTGCGGAAGCCGAGGCGATGCTGGACGAGGCACGCAGTGTACTCGAAGACCTGACGGTCTCGACCCCCACCGATGGCACCATCGTCACGCGCCTTGCCGAGCCCGGCGAAGTGATCGTCGCCGGCACGCCCCTGTACGATCTGGTGAACCTGGACCGTCTGTATCTTCGGGCGTACATTCCCCAGCAGCACGTGGGCCGGCTTTTTCTGGGGGCCCCGGCCTGCGTATATACGGACGCGTTTCCCGACGAGCCCTACCCGGCCACCGTGGGCCATATTGCCTCGCGTGCCGAGTTCACTCCGCGGGAAGTGCAAACGCGCGAGCAGCGAGTGAAGATGGTCTTTGCGGTGAAGCTCTACCTTGCGGAAAATCCGGAGCACCGGCTGATGCCGGGTTTGCCCGCCGATGCCGTCATACGTTGGAAGGAGGACGTCGAATGGAGGGCGCCGCGGTGGTAGAGGACCCGCCCCAGCGCCGTGGCGAGGGTCCGGAGGAATCCGTGGTACGGGTGCGCGGGCTCGAGAAATTGTATGGCAAAGAGCGCGCCGTGCGGGGCGTCGATCTGGACGTGCCGCGAGGACAAATCCTGGGGCTGGTCGGACCGGACGGAGCCGGCAAGAGCAGCCTGCTGCGTTGTGTGGCCGGCGTGCTGCAACACGACGGAGGACACATCCGCCTGTTGGGGACCACGGTGGATTCCGAGCGTTCCGCCGAAGCCGTCAAGAGCCGGCTGGGATGGATGCCACAAGGGTTGGGCAACAATCTCTACCGCGAGTTGTCGGTGGAAGAAAACGTCGATTACTTCGCCAATCTGCGGTCCCTGCCGGCCGGCGAGTTGAAACAACGCAAGCAGCGGCTGCTGGAGGTGACCCGCTTGACGCCGTTCACCAACCGGACGGTCAAGCACCTTTCCGGAGGCATGAAACAGAAGCTGGCGTTGATCTGCATCCTGATCCACTATCCCGAACTGCTGGTGCTCGACGAGCCGACCACCGGGGTCGATCCGGTATCGCGCCGCGATTTCTGGTCGATCCTCACGCAGTTGGTCGCCGAACGGTCGATGACCACCCTGGTTTCGACCGCCTACATGGACGAGGCGTCTTACTTTGCCCGGCTGGCGCTGATGGTGGGCGGCGCGATTTTGCGATATGGGGACCGGGAGGAGGTGTTGTCCGAGGTTCGCGAGACCAAGGTGGGCATCCGAACGGGCGAGCAACTGGCCGTGTTGAACCGGTTGCAGCAGCAGTTCTCGCAGATCCAGATTATGGGGACGGAACTGCATGTGCTGGTTCCGGCCGGCGACCCGGCGGATGCGCGGCGGCAGGTGGAGAAGGCCCTGGAAGGCATCGAAGTGCAGGAGGTCCGCAGCCTGCCAGCCGACTTGGAAGATGTGCTGGTGACGCTTATGTGCCGGCGTCCGGACGACCAGACAACCGAGGGTGACGAGGCGCACGACAACTCGGTTGGTCCCCGGCGCAACGGTTGGGCAGCCCGGCTGGTCCGGGCCGTTTTACCCCGGACTCCGACGGAACCGGAACCTCCGGCGGAGCTGGCGGAACTGATTGGCGACGAGGGGCAACCGAAACGGCCGACGGACGAAGACGTGGCGGTCGAAGCAAGCGGCCTGATTCGCGAGTTCGGCGAGTTCCGGGCCGTGGACGACGTCAGCTTTACCATCCCTCCCGGCGAGATCTTCGGGCTGCTCGGGCCGAACGGGGCCGGCAAAACGACGGTCATTAAAATCCTGACCGGACTGCTGTCGCCCACCGGAGGCTCCGGGCGCGTGGCCGGAGCCGACATCCACGGCGTCCCGCTGCACGTGAAGCAACGCATCGGCTATATGGCCCAAACCTTCTCCCTCTATCCCGATTTGAGCGTCCGGGAGAACGTGACGCTGTACGCCAACGTGTACCGGGTGCCTCGGCGGGAACTTCGCCAACGCTGCCGGTGGGTCCTGCAGTTGGCCGGCCTGACAGGCATGGCGCATAAGCGCACCCATGCGATTCCCATGGGCGCTCGCCAGCGAATGGCCCTGGGCTGCGCCCTGGTGCATCGGCCCCAGGTCGTGCTCCTGGATGAACCCACGTCGGGTGTCGATCCGGTGGGCCGCCGCCAGTTCTGGGAGATTCTCGTAAGACTGGCGCGCCAGTGGCAAGTGGCCATCTTGGTCACCACCCATTATATGAGCGAGGCCGAGCACTGCGATCACCTTGGCCTGATGCATGACGGCGCGCTCCTGGCGCTGGGAACGCCCGGCGAATTACGACAAGAGGTGGCCGCCGAAGCCGGTACGCCCCTGCTGGTCGCGACCGATCGCCCCCTGCGCGGACTGGAGGCCCTGCGCAAGGGGGGGTTCGGTGACGTGGTCCTGCAAGGGCGAAATGTGCGGATGCTCTCGCGCGATCACCGGCACGATGAAATGCGAATCCGCCAGATCCTGGAAGAGGCCGGCGTCCGCGTGACGGAAATGAGCGATGGCGAGGTGACGGTGCAGGACGTGTTCGTGCATCACGTGACGGCGTCCCACGGCGCCGCAAAGGCAAACGATCAGTCCGGAAGAGCCATGTCATGAAACTTCAGCGAGTTGCCACCTTGGCCCGCAAGGAATCGCGCGAAATCCTGCGCGACCGCTTGTTCTTCGTCCTGGCGCTCGTCGTTCCCGCCACCCTGATGATCACGCTGGGGTACGGACTGACAACGGACATGGAGGACGTCACCATTGCCGTCCTGGACCACGATCGCACGCCCCTGAGCCGGGAATACGCGCACAAGTTCATCGGTTCCCGCTACTTCGACTTCCGAGGTTATCTGCAACGGGAGCGACAAATCGGTCCGCTGATCACGGCCGAGCGGGTTCGGGTGGTGTTGGTCATTCCACCCCGCTTCCAAAGCGACCTGCGCCACGGGCGCGCGGTCGCCGTCCAGTCGGTGGTCAGCGGGACGGTCGTACAGCCGGCGGAGACGGTGGGCGGGTATGTCCGGGCCACGACCGCTGCCTTCTCGCAACAGCTGGCCGCTGCCCACCTGGCCCGCCGCGAGGGGCTGTCCCGGCCGGCGGCGGAGGGCCGCCTCAATCCCGTCCAATTGCAATCGCGGTTCTTCTACAACGAGCCGCTGGACAGCCGGTGGGGAATTGTGCCCGGCCTGATGATGATCATTCTCATGTTCACCCTCCCCTTGCTGACCGCCGTCAGTATCGTGCGGGAGAAAGAGAGCGGGGCGATCGACAACGTGTACGCCTCGACCTTGACGCCCGCCGAGTTCCTGGCGGGCAAGTTGATCCCCTACTGGAGCCTGGCCATTGTTAACGGATTGCTGCTGTGGGGCATCGTCACGCAGGTGTACGGCGTGCCGTTCCGGGGCGACCCGCTGGCATTCCTGGCGGCCCTGATCCTCTTTTGCCTGTGTACGACGGCTT
>SLEY01000414.1 GCA_007124535.1 Planctomycetaceae bacterium | reverse complement strand
GAGTGAGGGAGATAACTGACAGATGACGTTGCGAATGCTTTACGTGCAACTTCTTTGCGGCTTGGTGGTTGCGATGGGGATCAGCGGGGGATGTGCCCCCGAACCCCTTGAGCCGGAGGACGCTGTGCCCGAGGTAACCGCCCCGCACGAACACGATCCGGTGAGCGAACCTGATCTGCTGGACTTGCCCGACGCGGATCTGCCCGACGCGGATCTGCCGAAGCTGGAACCGGAGCCAGACGCGGAACCCGTTCCGGAACATCAGCCGGACCAGCCCGACACGGCCGTGGCCCCCGAACCGGAGGATCCCGAAACACTTGAAACAAGGGATGAAGAGCCTTTCATTGCGGGCGACTGGCCTTGCTGGGGCGGCGATCCGCATCGCAACATGATGAACCCGACGACGGGGTTTGGTGCGGCGTTCGATCCGTCGCATCCCGTGGAAGACCCGCAGCGGCTGAGCGGTGTTCCCGGCATCCCGGTGGACGAGTTGAATATCCGTTGGACCGCCGATCTGGGTTCTCAAACTTACGGCAATCCGGTGGTTTCGAACGGCCGGGTGTTCGTGGGCACGAACAATGCCGCCGAGTACCGACCGCAACATGAGGGCGACCGGGGGGTGCTGCTGTGTTTTGATGAGGAAACGGGCGAGTTTCTGTGGCAGCTGACGCGAGAAAAGATGCCCACGGGGCGGATCAACGATTGGCCCGAACAGGGAATCGCCTCGACACCGTTCGTCGAGGGGGATCGGTTGTGGCTGGTGACCAATCGTTGCGAGTTGATCTGTCTGGATGTTCACGGATTCTACAACGGCGAGAACACGGGGCCCTATACCGACGAGGTGGATACCGAATTGCAGGATGCGGACATTGTCTGGGTCCTGGACATGTTCGAAGAGCTGGATGTATTTCCCCACAACCTGGCCAACAGCTCGCCGGTCGTTCACGGCGACTTGGTGTTCGTAATGACCTCGCATGGCGTGGACGAGGATCTGATCACCGTGCCTTCGCCGGAGGCGCCTTCGTTTCTGGCCGTGAACAAGCACACGGGCGAAGTGGTCTGGGCGGACAATTCGCCTTCCGATCAAATCCTGCACGGTCAATGGGGTTCGCCGGCGGTCGGGATGGTGGACGGTCGGGCTCAGGTGTTTTTCCCCGGAGGCGACGGTTGGCTGTACGCCTTGGATGCGGAAACTGGCGAGCACATTTGGAAGTTCGACCTGAATCCCAAGGACTCGGTCTGGGAGATGGGGGGCCGGGGGACGCGGAACAGCGTGATCGCCACTCCCGTCTTTTATGAGAACAGCGTCGTGCTGGGCGTTGGCCAGGACCCGGAACATGGCGAGGGCCTGGGGCATATCTACCGAATCGATGCCACGAAAACGGGGGATGTGAGTGCCGAGACCGAAGCGGGTCAGCCGAATCCGAATTCGGCGGTGATATGGCATTTGGGGGGGATCGACACCGATGGGACGCAGACGGGCGAGGAAGGGGCGGAAGCGTTCCGCCGCACGTTGTCGACCGTCGCGATCTACGACGGCATGGTTTACGCCCCCGATTTAAGTGGTCGCGTGCATGGTATCGACTTCCAAACCGGACGGCGATATTGGGAAGCGGATATTCTGGCGGCCGTATGGGGCTCGCCAATGGCCGCCGATGGTCGGGTTTTTCTGGGTGACGAGGACGGGATCCTCTGGATCTTCCAAGCCGGCGAGTCGCTGGAGGGCGCGATCAGCCTGGAATTCCAGGCCTCGATCTACAGCACCCCGACCATCGCTAATGGCACGATGTTCGTCAGCGACCGGACTCGTCTGTACGCCATCGAAATTTTCGACTAGGCTCGCGCCGCGCTTGACCGGCATGCGGCGGGTCGTATGGTAACCTGCGGGGGGCTGGCGGGCGAACCTCCCGCGCGGCGGATCGCCGACGTTTCTTGTTCGAGAGGACTTGGAATCACCATGAACAAACGTTGCCTTCATGATGGTCGAGAGGACGGACTGGTCCCCTTGAACAGTCTGGCACTGGACGAAGTGAACTCGTTCGCCGACTTGGTGCGCGCCATGTCACGAACCGCATTCGGGGGACGCCAGTTGGGAGAAGCGGCGGACGTGCTGTTGGAAATGGCCCGAAACCCCCGCTGCACCACGATCCTGACGCTCTCGGGCGCCATGACGGTCGCAAAACAGGGTCGTATCGTCTGTGACCTGATCGACCGGGGACTGGTGCATGCGGTGGTGGCGACGGGCGCGCTGATTGCGCATGGACTGACCGAGTCGATCGGGCTGACGCATTACCGGTACGAACCGGGCGCTTCCGATACCCAGCTATTCCAACGGGGTTACAACCGGATTTATGACACGCTGGAAATGGAGGCGAATCTGGACGGTGTGGAAGACTTGGTCCGGAGCGTTTTACAGGAACGCCGTCCGGCCGACGGGATCTGGTCCTCCGCCCGGCTTTGCCACATGCTGGGTCAGCGACTGGACGAACGGGACGAAGGGCCCGGGATCCTGCGCAGCGCCTACCGCCGGGAGGTTCCTGTCTTCATCCCTGCCTTTACGGACAGCGAATTGGGCTTGGACGTCGCGATCTGGGCCATGTTGAAGACGTTCCAGGCGGAGAGCAAGGAGGTGAGTTCGCTGGAACCGGACGAGGTGTATTCGGCCGTTCCGCACTTCAATCCGTTTTTGGACCTTCAGCAATATGCTCGTCTGGTCGCTCGCTCCGACGAACTCGGGGTATTTACGATCGGCGGCGGTGTGCCTCGCAATTGGGCGCAACAGGTGGGGCCCTATTTCGACATCACCAATCACCGTCTGGGCACCTGCATGCCTACCCCCCGCTTCCGCTATGGAGTGCGGATTTGTCCTGAACCCGTTCATTGGGGCGGATTGTCGGGATGTACCTACTCGGAAGGCGTCAGTTGGGGAAAGTTCATGCCACTTGACGAGGGGGGTCGATATGCCGAAGTGTATGCCGATGCCACGGTGGTCCTGCCGCTGTTGATGAAAGCGGTCTTCGAGCAGTTGGACCCATCGGTGGGGGGGTGAGCCACCGAACCGATAAGGCCGGTCGCCGCGCTGTGGCCGGTCTCTGACCGAGCCACCCGGCCGACCGAAGGTCTCCCATATCGGTGGAGACCTTCGGTCGGTGGTTTCGGCGGGGTCAGAGACCCGCGCCGAGCGGTGAGCAGTGCGACTGTTATTTCGTGGCAGATGCTAAGCAATGGGTCGCCATGGCGGAGGAGACGCCGGTGCGTCCGAACGGACGCCGGTGTGATTGCCATGCTTTTTTGGCGTCTCCCCGCATCCACGGGACCCCTGCGGTGTGTGGTTCCGTAATCGGTCTTGCTTTGCGGGCGTCCAGCCGGTAGTAAGCATTTGATCAGAACCGCGTTTCGCCGGGAATTCCGGTGGGAAAGGCCGCGATTCTGGTGGCGGTCCCCAGAAAGAGTCAGGTTTTCGGCTGCCGCAGGGTTCCCTTCACGTGCGATCACTCGTTTCTCGTACTCGTTGCGCGCTTTTGGCCGCCAGTCTGCTGCTGGCGACCCTGTCGGGGTGCGCTAGCGTGCCGAGCGGCAGCAGCCAGTGGGACATTTTGAATGCGGGCAATTTTGCCCACGTGGTCACCCCGTCGAATCATCGGAATTGGCTGCCGTCCCTGGCCGTGCTTCCTTACGCTGAGTTTCACGACGGGCAGGTCACGATTCGCAATATCCGTCATTGCGAGTACCTGACCGAGGAAGACTACATCGTCCGGCATTACGACAAGACCTTCGACTGGGACCGGTTGGAAGCGGTCGATTTCATGGTCGTACCGTTCGCCGAGATGCCGAGTCTGGCGCACACGATGCTCAGTTTCGGATTTGGAGAACAAGGCTATCTGGCCGTTTCGGTCGAAGCTCGCTTAGAAGAGGGCGAAAGCTATTCCCCATTCAGGGGCTTAATGCGACAATACGAGTTGATGTATGTGTTGGCGGACGAGCGTGATGTGATTCCCTTGCGTACCAAGCATCGCCAGTCGGACGTTTACATCTACCGCACGCGGGCGACCCCGGAGCAAGCGCGGATGCTGCTGGTGGATGTGCTGGCTCGGGTCAACAAATTGGCACGGGAGCCGGAGTTCTACGATACGTTGACGAACAACTGTACGACCAACATTGTCCAGCATGTCAATCGGGTATTCCCCAGCCGGGTCCCCATGCATATTGGGGTCCTGTTGCCCGGTTACGCGGATCGGTTAGCCTATGATTTGGGGCTGTTGGAGGGGGATGAGACATTCCGGCAATTGCGGGAACGTGCTCATGTGAACGAAGCGGCGAACCGTTACGTTCGAACCCCCGACTTTTCGGACAGAATCCGCCGCTGATTCCGGCATGGGTGGGAGGACAAACCGGCCCCGGATCGCTATAACGCCGGGGATGGGGACAGGCGCCTGTCGGTTTCGGCGGACGCGCGACTTGCGGCGAGCGAGTCGGGCCGAGGACCATTTCCCGTTCTTTGGTACGTAGCATTTCGACAACGGAATCGGAGGGTCCACGATGTGGGGAGTATTAGCCCAGCTGATCGTAGGCTGGTTGTTTGTCGCAACCCTGATGGTGACGTTGTGGTTCGTACAACGGAGAACGGGGAATGCGGGGATCGTAGACGCCGGCTGGTCGGGTGGCATCGGTGCACTGGGGATTTTTTTTGCGGCCACCGCCCCGGGCGATCCGGTTCGGCGATTTCTGGTTGCCCTGCTAATCGGCATCTGGTCGGTCCGGTTGGCGTTCTACCTGTTGCGGGACCGGGTGATTGGGCAACCGGAGGAAGGCCGATACCGGACACTTCGTCAAAAGTGGGGTCCGGAAACGCAGGGGAAGATGTTCCGGTTTTTCCAGATGCAGGCGGCTGCCGCTGTGTTCTTTGCGGTGCCCGTCCTGGTCGTCGCTTGGAATCCCGTACCGACTTGGACCGGGGGGGACGTGATCGGTGTGGTGTTGTGGGGATTCAGTGTCGGCAACACGATTCTGGCGGATCGCCAACTAGCCCGCTTCAAACGCCGGCCGGAGAGTCGGGAGAGGACGTGTCGCGAGGGTTGGTGGCGTTACTCGCGACATCCGAACTACTT
>SLEY01000544.1 GCA_007124535.1 Planctomycetaceae bacterium | reverse complement strand
GGCAGCCGCTGGCACCTGGAAGACGTTTTCATCGAAGCCGATTTCGGGCACTTGGAGGCGGAGGGAAGCTTGCCTCCCTTGGCACTGGCTTCCGGGGCTGCCTGGGCCGATTTGATCCGCGAACTGCAGCAGCGCTCGGTGCAGATGGCCGGTCGCCTGGACCTCCCCCCCATCGCGCAAACCCTGCCCGAGACCTTGCGGATCCGGTCGGGAATCGACATCGAATCCGGCAGCGTTCGCTTTGCCCTGGCCAGCGAAGCGGCGGGAGAGCCGCGTTTTCACGCGAGTCTGATCGTGGACGATTTGGCAGCCAGCGACGGCAGCCGCACGTTCGCTTGGTCGCAACCGCTGGCCGCAACCGCCGATTTTCGCTACACTGCCGAGGGTCCGGTGGTCGACCGGCTGGTTGCCCAAGCCGAATTTCTGGAATTGACGGCCGAAGGTTCGCTGACGGAAGGGTCGGCCCGAGTGCACGGAAAACTCGACCGGCTGAAGGACGAACTCCGCCATTTCGTCGAACTGGGCGAACTGGAGTTGGCGGGTCAGTTGGACGGCGATTTGGATTGGCAGCAAGCGGAAGACGGCCAAGTGACCGCGACCGGGCGACTCCAAATGAATCGCTTTCGTTTCGCCCAAAACGCCGGGGCCCCACCCTGGAATGAGGAGCGGCTGGTGGTGGATATCGCGGCCGCGGCCGACATCGCCGGCGGCCAGATCCTGCGCATTCCGGCCGTGTCGCTGAACCTGCAATCCGAACAGGATATGCTGAACGTGCGGTTGTCACGCCCCGTCGAAGCCCCCTGGACCGAGGCGGTCTGGCCCCTGCATTTGGAAGCGGGCGGTCACCTGCAAACCTGGTTGCCCCGCCTGCAACCGCTGGGCGGTCTCGGCGATTGGGACCTGACCGCCCGCGTCGACCTGGATGCGCTGCTTCACGTCGGCGCCGAACAGGTGGTGGCCGAGCGGATGCGCGTGAATTTGAACCAATTGCGGGCCGCCGGCGGAAACGGCCGCCCGGTGATCGAAGAACCGACGGTCCAGTTCGAAACCGGGGCGACGTGGCAGCCCGCAGCCAACCGCATCGTGGCAACCGACACCACCTTCACCAGTTCGACTTTGGCCTTTCGTGGTTCGCAGGTGGTTTTGCAGTTGCCTGACCCTCAGGCGGGTGACGGCCTGCCGCTGCGCGCCAACGGCCAATTCAGCTACCGGACCGACCTGCAACGGCTGCAGAGTTGGTTTCAGCCGGCGAGTGAGGCCCGGCACCGGGTGAGCGGGGCGGCGACCGGTCGGGTTCAAGCTTCCTATCAAGCGGGCAGCACCTATTTTGACGGCAGCATCGACATCCAGGATCTGCTTGTGGCCGTGGCGGCCGATCCCCCGCCCGCGGCGGCCGTTCCAACGGGATACGCCCCGAGCTGGGAAGAGGTGTGGCGTGAACCGGCGGTCCAAGCCAGCGTGCGAGGCATGCACGATGCGGGGCAAGACACCGTCCAGCTGGTGCGTTTGGCGGCGCACGTGGGCAGCCTCGAGTTGGCCGCCGAGGGCGAGATTTCCCGGGTTTCCGCCGAGTGGTGGGCGGATGTGCAGGGAACGCTGGATTACGATCTGGCCGAGTTAGGACGCCGCGCCCGAAATGTGCTGGGACCGTCTGTCGCGCTGGAAGGCCGCCAACAGGGCCGCTTCAGCTTGCATGGCCCCTTGATGCACCGCGACAAGACCTCGCCGGAAACCGGAGCCACCGTGCGGCTCGCTTCTCAAGCCTCGACCGCGGCCAGCCCGATCCCTCCCGAACTGACCGGAAGCTTCGATTTTGGCTGGCAAGCGGTGCAAGCCTACGGCATGAATCTGGGGCCGGGCGAACTGCACGGAAAGCTGCGTGAGCGCGTGGTGCGGGTGGAGCCCTTGAACGTGCCGTTGGCCGAAGGCCATCTGCGCGTCGCGCCCCGCTTGGAATTGGGCGAACCGCCGCTGCGGATGGTGTTGGATGAAGGTCCCTTGATCGAACGCGTGCGAATCAGTCCCGAAATCTGCGCCGGCTGGCTGAAATACGTGGCCCCGTTGCTGGCGGACGCCACGCGGGCCGAGGGACAGTTTTCCGTCTCGCTGGACGGGGCCTCGATCCCGCTGGGCGACGTGGAACAAGGTTCGGCGGCCGGCGCCATGACCATTCATTCGGCCCAGGTCGGACCCGGACCGCTGGCGCAAGAGTTCTTGGCGATCGCCCAGCAGATCCGCTCGCTGGTCATCGGCCGCCCCCCCGGCAGCAGTCAAGCCGCGACGTGGTTGCTGCTGCCCGAACAGGAGTTGAAGTTCCACGTCCGCAACGGTCGCATCCAGCATCAGGGGCTGACCGTGACCGCGGGCGACGTGGTCATGCGGACCAGCGGCTCGGTCGGCTTGGACCAAAGCCTGGCCCTGGTGGCCGAGGTCCCCATCCAAGAGGCCTGGGTCCAAGACCGTCGCCTGCTCCGAACGCTGGGGGAAACCACGCTCCAGATCCCGATCCGCGGTACGCTGGCCCGGCCCCAGATCGACGATCGGGCCCTGGGCGATCTGAATCGCCAGATAATGGAAGAAGCGGCCGGGCGCGTGCTGGAAGAACAAATCCACCGCGGCCTGGATCGTCTGTTCGGCCCGCAGCCCTGAGCCCCGCCTGACTCGCGAATCAATCGGTAACCGCACGGATCGCCTGGACCACCGCGCGAGCCCCCTGGGCTAACGCACACTCCACGCTCTGGCCCGTCCGCAGATCCTTCACCTGGCACTGCCCCGCTTCGAATTCCCGTTGCCCGGCGATCACCGCAAAACGGAAACCCCGCTGGTCGGCGTACTTCAACTGCTGTCCCAGCTTCTTCGGCTCCGGGTAGAACTCCACCCCCACTCCGGCCGCCCGTAGCTGGGCGGCCAACTGCAGATAATCGCCCATCCGCCGGGCATCGAAAAAGGTCAGCAGCACCTCGGCCGGCGTCCGCACCGCAGCGATCATGCCCAATTCTTCCATCGCGGCCAGAAGCCGATCCAAACCCAGCGACGCCCCGATCCCGGGCAACTCCTGCTTGCGGTACATCCCTGCCAAGTCGTCGTAACGCCCGCCCGAACAGACGCTGCCAATCGCCGGCAGATCGTCCAGAAACGTCTCGAAGACCGTGCCCGTGTAGTAATCCAATCCCCGAGCGATCGACACATCCAAACGGATCCGTTCGGCGGCCACCCCCGCCGCCTGTACGCCCGCCAGGATCTCCGCCAGACATCCGACCCCCCGCTCTCCCGACTCGCTGCCAGCCACCAACGGCCCTAACTGCTGCAGGATTGCCTGGTTGCTGCCTTGCAACTCGGCCAGCGTCAGTACCTGCCGCGTCTGCGCGGGGCTCATCCCGGCCGTGGCAGCCATCTCCGCCGCCACCTTGTCCGGGCCGATCTTCGCTAACTTGTCCAACGACCGCAACACCGCCGTCGAACGGTCGACCAGCCCCAACCGCTCCAGCAGACCATTCAACACCATCCGGTGGTTCACCCGGATCGTGAACCGCGAAAGACCAAGCGCCTGCAGCAGATCGTGGATCACCAGCGCCGTCTCGATATCCGCCGTCACCGCGCGCGTGCCCAGCGTGTCGAAATCGCACTGCATGAACTCCCGGTACCGGCCCCGCTGGGTGTTCTCCCCCCGCCAGACCGCCGCGATATGATACCGCTTGAACGGCGTTCCCAACTGGTGGATATGCTGCGCCGCAAACCGGGCCAGCGGGACCGTCAGATCGAAACGCATCCCCACCTCGCGGCCGCCATGATCCTGGAATCGGTACAGCTGGCGATCCGTCTCCTCGCTGCCCTTGCCCGTCAGGATGTCCAGATACTCCAGCGCCGGAGTATCGATCGGGCTGAAACCATACGAACGGTAAACTTGACGAGCCGTTTCTATCAGCCGCTCGCGCGGGATCATCGCCTCGGGCAAGTAGTCGCGAAAACCCTTTAACGTTCGGGGAACGATGCGTGCCATGGAAGCCATGTTTCCAACCAGAAAGTCTCGAAATATCCGCGGGCACCCCCCGCGGTCTCAACCGGGGCTACGACCCCGCGGGACGGGGGCTTCGGATGCGATCGCCACGCTCGGACGAATACAACGCATCGGCGTACTCCTCGACCTGCTCCGGGGTCTCAAAGTAATGGTCGTATGTCCAGCCATCCTCGTATTCGCAGTTCCGCGTCGTGTATTCGCGGCAAATCTCCGGGCGCGTGCCATAGATCCCGCAACGGTGATCCGGCCGGAGATGCTTGCAAACCGTATGCACCAGCAAATACCACGTCTCGTCCTCGACAAATACCGAAGCCCGATCGTGCAACAGGTACCAACGGATGAAATCCAAATCGCGACGCGACTCGGGCGTCTCGATCGGCAAGGCGAAGTAGCGGCAGCAACGCGCCGTGCAGTAGGCGCACAGGTTCTCGTCCGGCTCGAGTTCCTCGCGCCGCGGCCGCCGATTCCCAGTCGCACCAAATGCCTCGGTCAATACCGACCCACCTTCCAACCAGAGCTGAGCACCAAACGTAAAAGGATACGGTGCCAACGCCTGATTGCCTAGCCCGGGTGACCGCGCCACCAGCATGGATGGACCCACGCGGTGTGCATGAACGTACCTCGAACGAGGTGCTTCTGGCGATTGGAGCGATTCGCCCGCTGGCAACGTGCGTCTTCCCGGCGCCGTTGGATTCCGGTTTGGAAACCCAACGCCAGCTTGGGGTCGGGGGTCAGATTTCATTTCGACTCCCAAACACGGCGGGTTCTTGACAGAACGCGGCGGATACCGTTGCGAGCGGCCCGCGCGGTTGCGGGGCGGAAAGGATGGATGATAAGATGATCGCATTACGGTAGGTTCTGGAGATCGCTGGCCGCTTGCCGGTGGGTCGGTCCAGGCCGTCGCCACCGCTTGTGGGAGCGGGGAACGCGGGTTCCGCGGACGGCGGCGGCTTTCGACCAACCGGGGAGGCGGGCAAAAGTTCTTTTTTTCGAGGAGCCCTGTTATGTGCCGCTTTGTTCGTTCGCTTCGTCGCTGTTCGCCCCTCGTTGCGATGGGCGTCCTTGCTCTCGCGGGGGTGGCAACGGCCCTGCCGGCAGCCGAGTTATCCGTG
>SLEY01000394.1 GCA_007124535.1 Planctomycetaceae bacterium | reverse complement strand
CTGTCTGCTTGCTGTGGCCATGCTGTTGCTGCTGATTGCTGGGATTGGCGGGACCACGTACCTCGGGTACCGCTGGTTGATCGCCAAGGCACTGCAATATACGGACGATCAGCCGATGGAGTTGCCGGCAGTGGCGCTCGATGAGCAGCAGCTGCTGGCCGTTCGACGGCGTTGGGAATCGTTCCAGGAGTCACTGGAAGCGGGGCGGGGCGATTCACTCGAATTGACGGACGAGGAACTCAACGCACTGCTCCAGACGAACGAGATGGCCGCGGGCCGCATCCATGTGGACATTGAGGACGATCGGCTTCGGGGCCGCGTCAGTCTGCCGCTCGATGCGCTGGGAATCCAGCGTCTGCGCGGCCGATACTTCAACGCCGAAGCGACTTTCGAGGTCGCGCTGGTTGGTGACCAGCTTGTCGTCCACATGCAGGAGGCTCAGGTCAAGGGCGAGCCGGTACCGGAGGAGTTCATGAGCCAACTTCGCGAAGAGAACCTTGCCAAAGAGTTCGGGCGCGAGCCGGAACAGGCGGAAATGCTGCGCAAGTTGGAGAGCATCGAGGTTCGCGACGGCAAACTCTTCCTCCGCTCACGCGAGAACACCGCCGCCCCACCCGCAGGGAGGTCTAGTTTACCACCGGAAGCACCGTCTTGATAGCCATTCGGCCCAAACGTCGCGACGTGATGCCGACCGCCAGAATTCCAAACCGCTACCATGCCGCGTGACGCGCGGAACCGCGTACGTACCCGGTACTGCTGGGAAGCCTGCTCGGCTCGAATCCTGACGACATAAGCCTGCACATGAATGCTTATGCGCTTATGGGAACGACTGGGCACCCCGTTTTTGTGGCGGCGTTGGCGATTCCTCGCCAGACCACAACCCCGTACGTCCGCGGTTCTGCGAGAACCGACCGCCGCAACCGGCCGAAGACCAACCCGTCCCGCCGCCGCCCTTCGAGAAAACTGACCGTTGATCATGATCCGCCGGTCGCGGCGGCGAGGGCGGCTGCCGCCGGGTTCGCGGATTCTTCGGGGATGGGGCGGATCGGGGCCCTTGTGGTAATAGGGTGTAATGGATAGGCGAGCTGCCCACCTCATGTTACTTGCCACGGTCTTGGGTTAAATTTAGCGACTTGGCGGTTCCGAGACGAAAATGGGGCCATCTTAGCAGGATCAGGGGGCCGGAGGGCGCGCGCACGAATCGCGGCTGGGCCGGTAGCCTGATTCCAGGCTGTTACCACAAGCCAAAGGGGAGCAGTTGCACGAATCGGTTGGGTCCCCGAGAATGAGCATGCTGATCAACGAGCGAGCGAATAGCCACCCTCTGAAGGACACTACGATGAAGCCCGGTTCACGAGATCAGCGTCATCAGATTTTGATCTGCGGTGACGAATTGCGGGAACTGAAGCGACGCACTTATTCCATGGTGGAAGCCTTCGGCCTGGACACCAAGATCGAGAAATACCAGGGGAAACGACCCATCACGCTTTACCGGTGGGACCTGGAATGCCTTCTCGACGTGATCGACATTGCCCTGGGGGACGATTACCAACCAACATTGTCATGACAAGCCCCTTTTGCTAGTCAGTTCGTTCAGTCCTGGTCATCGCTTCGGCGAAAAACCCGTACGAATCGGTCGGCTGCCGGCGGCGAGTCCTCGCCGATCACTTCGAATCCAGCAGCCGCCATTTCCTGGCGAACCACCTGCGGCTCGATCCGCCGCCGGTGGCTGGCATCCCGTCGCGACAACGGGGCGGCCGCCGCCCGATCCAGCAGGTAAACCTGCCCGCCGGGAACCAGCGACTCGTGCAACCGGCTCAGCAACACCGGGCCGTGGAACAACAGATGATACGCGTCCAGGAAGAAGACGGCATCGATCGGCGCGTCCAGCTGCGGGTCGCCCTGCTCGGTCAGCGTGGCGGGCAACGAGACCCCCTCCGGCAAGGGGCCCTGCTCGTCGCGCTGCGTGGCCCATTCCTCCAGTACGATCTCGATCCCCTGACCGGAGGAACGCTCCAGGATCGGCCCGATCAGCTGCCGCGCCGGTCCCCAGGCGATGATCGCCGGCCGGCGATACTCCGTCAGATCGGGAAACACCTGTTGCAGATCCAGCGGCTCGGGCAGCGGTGCGAAGGGGTCCGGGTCGCTGCCCGGCCGTTGGGCATCTTCGGGACGCTGGAAGACCAGCAGGAACGGCTCCGGCTCGTACCAAAGTGATTCGGCCGCGTCGATGAAGGCGAACCCCTCCTCGCGCGCCTCGCGTACCACCGTCGTCTCGGCAATCCAGGCATGTCGCCGCGTCCGTTCTTCACGCGGCAGGTAATCTCGCAACGTCCCCCGGTGGCGATCGACCACCACCAGATACCCCCCCGGCTTGAGGCAGCGCCAAATGCCCTGCAGCATCTCGCGAGGTTGGCCGAAATGATGGTAGACATGGCGCAAGAAGACCAGTTCGACCGTATCGGCCGGCAAGCGGGGGTCATCCACCCGGCCCCGTACGGTCTGGACCTGCGACAGATTCCGTCGCTGCCGCTCGTCCTGCAGGTTCCTGATCGCCCGCTCGGTGATATCCTGAGCGTAGATCACTCCCGTCTCGCCCACCACTTCGGCAAACGGCCAGGTGTAAACCCCTCGGCCCGCCCCCACATCGGCGACCACCGAGCCCTCGCCGATCTCCAGGTGCTGGGTCAGCGCACGAATCGCCTCCGCCCGATCCGCCGGCCGCTCCGCAGCCTGGACCAGTAGCCCCGGGCCAGCGAAGGCAGCAAAACAAATCGCCCACAGCACCCTGCGACAGAACCGGCAGCGTGCCCCACCACCCGACGGAGAATTCCAACGCGACATGGACTGTACTCCTCTGCACTTTAGGCGAACTTCGTCGCCTCGGCTCCGCCGGCCTCAACGAGCCAGCGTGCGAACAAGCGTTGCCCGCAAACCTGATTAGCTGTACCAACGACCACAGTGTCAACCCCCGCGTTCATGCTATATGCCTTACCCAGAGAGGCAGGCTCTGTTCTAAGCAGTTGTGAGCAAACGACTTACGTGCCAAACACTAAGAGCGAGAGGTCGAATACGTTTTTGAGAACCCCTCCAGCGGAGGGCGCATGTCAATGCCGCGACCGCCCCTGTGCCACGCTTTTTCGGCGATTCGTGTTCGTTTGCTGCTTTTGCTGACCACGACGCTGCGATACACTCACTTCACGCGGAAATTTGACCGTAAAACCAGGTGGGTCAACTCGCGCTGAATTGCGGACGCGTCTGGTAACCGAGGAAGTGCCCCGCCGGTCACGGGTTGGTGAGACGCCGACTGCCCGAGAATACGAACAACGGTTCCCCGCAGATGCCGTCCCAGCAGCACCAACCGCAATGGTCGAGTCCTACCAGGTAGCGGTCCAGTGTCCAGGTGCTCCGACGTTCCCAAGTCTCGTGTGCCAAACTGATGAGCGTTGCCAATCCCGTGACGCGCAGAACCACATGCGTACCCGGTTCTGCTGGGAAGCCAGCTCAGCTCAAATCCTGACGACATAAGCCTGCACATGAATGCTTGTGCGCTGATGGGAACGACTGGAATGACCCCCTCTTTGTGGCGGAGTTGGCGATTCCCCGCCAGACCACAACCCTGTCCATCGCCATGCACAACCCCGTACGTTCGCGGTACTGTGCCGAGCGACCGCCAACCCCACGATCGAAGAACCAACCGTCTCGCCGCCGCCCTCCGAGGAAGCGGACTGCGGGTCCGCGGTCGCGAGGGGCGGCTGCCGCCGGGTTCGCGGATTCTTCGCCGAGGGGCGGGTGGCGCCGAGGGTGACGTGGGCTCATTCGCCTGACCGATCCGGCCTGGTATCAAGTTCATCGACGAACGGCCGCCACACCGAGCCGAACTCAGCTCGCGACCGGACGCGCGCGAAGCCTTCCGAGTTCGCCTGTTTCCTGATGCCTTGGCAGATATCCGCAACCACATCCTTAGCGTCGAAAAACCGAATCGATCCCGTTCTACGCTTCCGCATAGCATTGGTCAGGGCGACGCCGGGGGTCTTCGTGCGGCCGTCTCGACCAGCAACCGGTAAACCAGCCGGTTGGGGAAATCCATTTCGAACCAGGGGCCTTCGTCGTTGTAGTGAATCCTGGACAGCGCCGCTGCGACGGCGGGGGAGCGCGACATGCCGATTTCGCAGTGGATCAAGAACGTTTCCACCTTGTCCCACATTTGCTCGACGAATGCCAGGATCTCTCCCGCCTGGGATGCGGTGAATGCGCGGGGATTGTCGAACTCCGCCGTGTCGTCGAATACAAGCTGCAAGAGCCCCATGCGGTTCTGCTCGTCCAGCATCGGGTGGTCATCGCGGGAGCTGATCGAGATCGCTGCCCAGGGGCGATCCGAGCGGAAGAACTCCGCGTTGCGGGCCGAGCGGACTTCCAAGTGCTTCCGTGCATTGGTGGCGATGTCCGCTCTCCGGAAACGCTCGACGATCACCTGCTGGACGCGGGCCAGTTCGCAGTCGGTGTCCGGGTAGGGCGACTCGTATTTCGCGACCGGTATCCATTGGGCCACCTGGTCATCGACGACATAGTCGCGGTTATCGTCGACCAGCAGGCAGTCACACGGCCGGGCATCCGGGATGTTACCCAGATCCTTGATATGGCCATCCCAGCCAACGAAGGGCACGTCAAGAAGCCACTCCGGCACGGTGTTCTCGGCGACCAGCGTGCGAACGATCGCTTCGCCCACGGCCTCTCGCACGGCGGTGAAAAGAACCAGGCGTTCGAAATGCTCGCGGCAGAACTCGAGGAACGCGTACAACCCCGGCCGCGGGAATTGGCTGACCGCGTTGGAAATCAAGGTGCCTTCCAGATCGAGTGCAAGGATGGATTCGCGAGGCATTCGGTGGCGTCCTTGTAAGAGCGGCGCACTGATCAACGGCTTGGCAACTGGGCAGCCTGCCTGTCACGGGCAAGTATGAACGGAAGCAGGCGGACGATGTTCCGGGCGTCGTCGACACCCCGATGGTGGGTGCCTTGCAGCGGCAAACCGACCCGGCGCAGAGCGGGCGCCATGCCTTCGGGCTTCCGCAGGCCCATGGCCTTGGCGAACAGTCGTTTCAGGTTGACGTGGTCTTCGAACGGGTACCGCACCCG
>SLEY01000042.1 GCA_007124535.1 Planctomycetaceae bacterium | reverse complement strand
GACCTCCCCGGAGGGGAGGTGAAATCATGCCACTCTTCACCCTCCCGCTTGCGGGAGGGTCGGACGCGGTAGCGGCCGGGGAGGGTATTCACCAACAATAGCCTGCTTAAAGGGGTAAAACGCTCATTCACCGAAAACAACTTCGGTCAATACGCGTTCAAGGGGGACGGTCACAAATGAAGGTTTTACCCCTTTAAGCGGGCCATTGAAAAAAACCCAGGTTCTTCCATGCTAACCGCCCAGGCCTGCAAAGTTCTCCAATAGCTGCAGACCGTATCGCTGACTCTTTTCCGGGTGAAACTGGGTGGCGAACAGATTGTCTCGCCACACCATCGCGCAAAACGGCACACCATAATCCACCTCAATCGACACGGCTTCCGAGTCGTCGGGAACCACGTAATAGGAGTGAACAAAATAGAAATAGGTCTCGTCCGGGATGCCTGACAATAGGGGGGCTCGACGACGAATCCTCGCTTGATTCCATCCCATGTGGGGGACTTTGTAGTGTTTGGGCAGATCGAAGCGTACCACTTTGCCCGGAATCACGCCTAACCCCCGATGCTCGCCGCCTTCGAAGCTGACATCGAACAGCAATTGCAAGCCCAGGCAGATGCCCAGGAAAGGTTTACCGGACTGGATCGCTTCGAGAATCGGTTCGATCAGATTCCGGTGCTCCAATTCCGCCAGGGCATCGCCGAACGCCCCGACTCCGGGAAGCACAACTTGATCTGCCCGAGCTACCTGCTCCGGATCGCTGCTGATCGTTGCGGCATAGCCGACTTTTTCAAAAGCTTTCTGGACACTGCGCAGATTTCCCATCTGGTAATCGACAATCACAATCATTGCGGTTCCTTGACGCTTTCCCGGCGGTTGAAGGAGCTTGTCGACGTTTTTATACTCGAAAAGTCGGCGGTTTCGTAGCCCTGAGGGCTGGGGAATCAGCCGACATTGACGCCGCGGGCCCGTTTTCCGATACTACAGGACGGTGGATGGGGCTGGGGTTCCGTTAAATTATTTGAACTGGAATGCATGGTTGACGAGCATCGTGATCTTATGACAGACAACGCAGAAGTGGACTTGGGCGGTTATTGTCGGGAAATGGCGGAGGCGGCTCGCGAAGCGGCTGAGGGTTTGGCCCAGGTGCGGGGTGAACAGAAGGACGGCTGGTTGCGGCGGTCGGCAGCCCTGTTGCGTGAGCAGACCCCGGCGATTTTGGCCGCGAATGAAAAGGACGTTCAGGCGGCCGGCGATTTCGGGCTGACCGACGCCCAAATCGACCGGCTGCGTCTGACGCCGGCGCGGGTCGAGGGCATCGCCGCCGCGTTGGAAGAGATCGCCATGCTGCGCGACCCGGTGGGCGAGGTGATGGAATCGGCCGTACGCCCCAACGGCTTGGAAATTGCCAAGGTGCGGGTGCCCTTGGGCGTGGTGTTTTTCATCTACGAATCGCGGCCCAACGTGACGGCCGATGCGGCAGCCATCTGTGTGAAGAGTGGCAATGCGGTGATCCTGCGGGGGGGCAAAGAGGCGGCGCACTCCAGTCGAGCGCTGGTCGATCGGTTGGTACAGGCGGCCGAGGAGCATGGGATCCCGGGCAAGGCGATCCAATTGGTGGGAACCACCGATCGAGCGGCCGTGGGGCATTTCCTGGCGCTGGCCGACTACATCGACGTGGCCATCCCCCGCGGTGGGGAGGGTTTGATCCGGCGGGTCTCGGCCGAAGCCAAAATGCCGGTGATCAAGCATTTTGCCGGGAACTGCCACGTGTACCTCGACCGGGCAGCCGATCCGGACCTCGCAGAAACCTTGACCGTGAATTCCAAATGCCAGCGGATGGGCGTCTGCAATGCGTGCGAATCGCTGCTGGTGCATCGCGAAATCGCGCCCCGGTTGCTGCCCCGACTGGCACAAGCCCTGCAGCAAGCCGGAATCGAAATCCGCGGCGACCAAGCCACATGCCAGTTGTTGGAGAATATCCAAGCGGCCACCGACGAAGATTATTATGCCGAATACCTGGGACCGGTCATCTCCGTCCGAGTGGTCGATTCCCTCGATCAGGCCATCCGGTGGATCAACCAGTACGGCTCGCACCATACGGATGCGATCGTCACGACCGACTTGGCCGCCGCCCGGCAGTTTACCAAACGCGTCGACAGCTCGGCCGTCATGGTCAATGCCAGCACGCGGTTCAACGACGGCGGCGAATTCGGCTTGGGCGCGGAAATCGGGATCAGCACCGACCGGTTTCACGCTCGCGGCCCCTGCGGCTTGAAAGAATTGACCAGCTACAAGTACGTGGTGTACGGAGACGGCCAAATCCGCAGTTGAGCGCACCGCCGGCTGCGGTCAAAGGAGTGACCCATGAGCAGGCAGTCGCTGACTCGGGCAGAAATCGCCTCGTTGTTGCGAGGCTTCACAGATCGTTCTGAAGGGCCAAGTACGGACGGCTCGAAGGAGTGGGTGACGCGGACGTCCTTGTCCCGCCGCACTCCCGTGGAGTACGACCACAGTGGTCAGCAGGCAGCCCCAGATCGACTGGGTTTGCGATCCGCTTGGCGGCAGACGGGGGAATTGCTGAGTGGCGAGTTCTCGACGCTATTCCGGGTCGCCACGACAACCCAACCCGAAGAGGATCAGCAGGCAACGCAGGGGCAGTTCCTGTTGTGTTGCCCCGATTCGATGTGCCTCTTCCGTCTCGAGCTGGAAGGTCTCACCGCGCCGTGGTGGCTGACCGTCGAACGGGCTTTGATGTTCTCGTTGCTCGACCGTCTTTTGGGGGGACCAATCAGGCAACACAAGGGCGAATTCCGGCCGCTCAGCGAATTGGAGAACCGGATTGCCGGGCAGATGGTCGAAGCCGTTATCCGGGCCTTCGAAGCAGCTTGGCCAGAATTACGGGTTGCCGCGCCGCCCAACGAAACTGCCTGCCGCCTGAATCGCGCTTGGCTGACTTGTCGCGAACCCTACGCCTGTTGCGAAATGGTCCTGCAACTGGGTCCGGTTTCCGGGCGCATCGCCGCCGCGGTTCCGTGGCAGATTGCGCGGCACGCGATTGTGTTGCCCCCCGACGCTGCCGCCCCGCCAACCCCACCCCCTGTCCAGGTCACTGTGGTGCTGGGCCAGTGTACGGTTTCCGCCCGCGATCTTGCCCAGCTGGAAGTGGGCGATCTGATCCCAACCGAACAGAGGTATGACCAACCTCTGGACGTGCTGGTCGAAGGGGGTGGGCGTTATCAGGGCCGTTTGGGTTCCTGCCAGGGGCATAAGGCGGTGCGTATTGAGGCTTCGAGTGGCGGCCCGCACGAGGAGCCCCGCCATCCGGATCACTCGGTGAACCGGAGCAGGGCATAACGCTTCTTGCCGGAGCGCAGGACGATCACGGTCTGGCTGGCCCGATCCTCGTCGGTCAACCGCGTCTGCTGGTCCGTCCGCCGCCGGTTGTTCACGTAAGCCCCGCCCTGTTGGATGATTCGCCGGGCCTCGCCTTTGGATTTTGCCAGTCCGGCGGCGACCAGGGCGTCGGGCAGGGGCAAGCCTTCGTGCCGCAAGCGAGCGGCTGGTAGCTCATGGCTGGGCACATCGGCGAAGATCTCGATCAGTTGCTCATCCGAAAGGTCTTCGATGGCCGCGCCGAAGAACACGGCCGTCGCCCGCTCGGCCGACGCCAGACCGGACGGGCCATGCACCAGGCGCGTCAATTCTTGTGCCAGCCGCCGCTGGCTCTCCCGCGCCTCCGGCCGCTCGGCACAGCAACCCTCCAACCGCTCGATCTCCTCCGGCTCGACTTCCGTCAGCATCCGCAAGCACCGTCCGGCGTCTTCGTCGGCCACATTGATCCAGTACTGGTAGAACGCGTAAGGGCTGGTCCGTTCGGCGTCCAGCCAGAGTGCCCCCTGCTCGGTCTTGCCCATCTTGACGCCGTCCGAACGAGTCAGCAAGGGACAGGTCAAACCGTACAACGGGACGCCCCGCATCCGGCGAGCCAGATCGATGCCGGCCGTGATGTTGCCCCATTGATCGCTGCCACCGATCTGCAGCTGGCAATCGAAATGCTGGTTCAGGTACACAAAGTCGTAAGCCTGCAACAACATGTAGCTGAATTCGGTATAGCTCATCCCGCCATCCGCTCGTTCCAGGCGGCCGCGGACCGAATCCTTGGCCAGCATCCCGCTGACGGGGAAGCTTTTCCCCACATCACGGAGGAAGTCCAAGTAGCTGAAATCTCGCATCCAATCGGCGTTGTTCAACAACAGGGCCGCGTGGTCCCCGGCATCAAAGTCCAGGAAGCGGCGCATCTGGCGTTCCATGCCTTGGATGTTCGTCTGCAATTCCTCTACCGACAGCAGATTCCGCTCTTCGCTCTTGCCGCTGGGATCACCGATCATCCCCGTCGCGCCGCCCACCAGGGCAATGGGACGATGCCCGGCACGCTGGAATCGCCGCAAAGTCAGCAGGGGCAGCAGATGCCCCACGTGAAGGCTGGACGCCGTCGGGTCGAACCCGGCATACAAACGGCGACTTCCCGACCGCAGCCAATCGGACAAAAAGCGATCGTCGGTCGTCTGATGGATCAAACCACGCCAACCGAGATCGCCATACACATCGTTCATCCAGGTTTCCTCGATTCAAGGTTCGGACGTCTACCAAACGGCCCAGTATAACGCGTTTTCTGCCAGCGAACACTCGGGCGTGCCAGCCCCGACCAAGCGGGATGATCGACGGGTTGCCGCCGGGCCCATCGCAATTCGCTGGGCCCCGGGCCTCGCCTCGCCATCCGGTACGCCGCTTACACCGTTTTGGGTAATTCGAGGGGCGCGCGGAGGGAACTGCACGAGGAATCGGGAAGTTCACCGCGGGCAGGATGAATCGGGAAGTTTAGCGCATGGCCCTCACACGGTGTCGGGCAATTCGAAGGGGGCACGGCGCTGGTAGTCCAGGAACGCGTTCGCCTCGTCGCTGTTCGTGAAACGCTCGTTCTCCGCGTCCCATAACAGCTCCTGCCCCGTTTCCCCCGTCACCTCGCTCACCCACCGAGCGATGTTGCCCAGATGGCAGACGGTTGCCGACCGGTGCCCCGTCTCGGCATTGGCCACCGGATCCCGCCGCTCCTTGATGCACTGGATCCAATCCGCATGATGGTTCGTGCTGCG
>SLEY01000229.1 GCA_007124535.1 Planctomycetaceae bacterium | reverse complement strand
GTTGAGCCGGGGACTGTTTCCCGGTGCCCATGCCCGCACTGTAGATCGCATCTCGGACTTTGTCGTCTTGGAGGGAGGCGAAGTTTTGCAGTTCTCCCAGTCCGAAGGCGAAGACGTTGGCGTAGACGTCCGGCGTCACCCGGCCCAGCCGCTGGTGCAACTGGTCCTGCCCCCACTGGGAACCGTCGCGGAGCGTGGCAGTGAATGTCTTGCGGCTGCGGGTCGCGAACCGCTCGACCGTAATCCGGTCCTGGTGGCCATCCAGCAGGACCAGCCGCCCGCCCTGCCGGCTGCCGTGCGGGGGTGGGAAGCTCGCGGCGCTGCGGCGCGGAAACCCGAACAGCATGGCCCGCAGGAACGCCAGCAAGGTGGATTTCCCCGCCTCGTTGCCGCCCAACACCAGGGACAATCCGGGGTGCAGGTCGGTGACGGACAGGCGTTCCAGACAGCCGAAGCCCTCGATGTGAAACTCCGCGATCCGCATCAGTCCTCCTCCTCGGCCAGCAGGTCGGCACAGCGAATCTCGGCTTCGTCCAACAGCGATTCCAACCACGCTTCGTCCGGCGGATCCAGAAACCGCCGGGCTCGGCGGTGCTGGTACAGGTCCCGGAGGGCGGTTTCCAGTTCGCGAATCGCTTCGGGTTCCTGGCGGATTCCCTCCATCAGCCGCAGCAGATCGCCCAGGAAGTCCTGGCCGGCGCGGCGGCTCTCCCAATCGATCTCCGGCCGGGTCTGCAACACCAGCCGCTCGATCCAGACGAAGGGCGCCCGTTCCAAGCCACGTGCGCGGAGCGTTTCCTCCAGATCCTCCCGGGCGTTCTCCCGAGCCAGTTCGCGGTGCAGCGGCCCACGCCCCTCCAACGTGACCCGCGTGACCAGCGGGCGACCTTCCGTCTGCTGGAGCAGTTCATCCAACCGGTCCTCCAGCTCGTCCCGCAGTTCGGTCACGGTCTGGTGGCCGCGGATGTCCACACGGCAGGCACTCCACCGCACCTGATCCGTGGGCACGAACGCAGGCGGTTCGACCAAGCGCCCGTCGCTGCCAACCTGGACCAGCAGACAGCCGCGCGGGCCCGATTCGTGGATGTGCCGCCCCTGCGTGTTGCCCGGATAACCGATGAACGGATCGGCGGGCCGGAGCGTCGTGCGTTCGTGGATGTGCCCCAGCGCCCAGTAATCCAAGCGGCTGTCTTCCAGTTCGCGGACGGAGCGGGGGGCATACGGATCATGCCGGGGATCGCCCCCGGCGTTGCAATGCAACAGCCCGATCTGGAACGGCTCCTCCCCGCAACGTTCCGCCCGGCCAAAATCCCGCTCGGTCGCCCGGCTGGGGTAACTGATCCCGTGAATGCGGGCGACCGGGACGCCTTGCTTTTCGAAAACGACGGAATCCGGTTGCTCGCCGAAAACGTGAACCGTTGCGGGCATCTGCAAGGCATGGGACCACCCGTCCAGCGGATCGTGGTTGCCATGCACCACATAGGCTCGAATGCCCTGTTCCGCCAAACGTGCCAGGCCGTCGCGAAAACGCAGTTGAGCCCGCAGGCTGCGATCCGCGCCGTCATACACGTCGCCGGCGACCAGCAGGAAATCGACCTCTTGTTGCCGGCACAGTTCGATCACGGCGTCAAACGCCTCGAACGTCGCTTCGCGCAGCGTCCGCACCACACGCTCCTCGGACTCGGGTAGTTTCCCCAGTCCGAGAAAGGGGCTGTCCAGGTGCAAGTCGGCGGTATGAACGAACGAGAAAGACGGCATGACGTTTTAGCAGTATGGCGGCGGATCGGGCCGAACCCCCAAGCCCGTGAAGGCTGAGGAGACCCTTCGGGTTTTAGCCGCGATTGCCTGTCAGGGAAAGGCCCCTCCCCAGTGGATGCCGGCTTCGCCAGGATGACCTCAATCGCCCGCCTCGGCGGATAGCAATTCCATCGCCCGAGGGATGTCGGAAACACGCACGTACAACGTGGCGGGACCGTTCGAGGTGCCGTAGGCGTACTCGATGTTGACATGGGCCTCCGCGAATTTCTCCGCCAAACGGCTGAGCGAGCCCGGTTCGTCGACCAGTTTGACCTCCAGGACTTCGGTTTCTACGACCAACGCACCGTGTTCGCCCAGCAAATGGATCGCCTTCTGCGGTTGATCGACGATCATCCGCACCACGGCATGGTCCACCGTGTCCGAGATCGATATGCCGCGGATGTTGATCCCATGATCGCTCAACATCGCGCCCACCTCGGCCAACACACCCGGTTTGTTTTCCAAAAAAATGGACAGCTGCGTCTCGACCATCAGAGCGTCTCCTCAAGTGAAGGACTCGCGGGGCAACCTCTCCTTCCGCAACGTCTTCCGAAGACGCCACGGTATCGCCGGTTACGTATTACACGGGGCCCGAACCCTCGCCGGAGATCCATCGGCGGAACAACTGGGCGGCCCCGGTTCCTTCCGCAGCAGGAATCCTCGGTGAACGCACGACCCCCGTGCCGCCGACGAGCGGCGGCGTGACCGGTCGAGCACACGCCTCTAGTGTATCATAGGGTTCCCTAGGCAACAACGAACCCCCTTAAAAGGATGTATTGTGATCTTCCGAATTGCCAGGAGGCCGCGCGTCGGCCGCGGGACTTGACGATCCATCCACCCCTCGTCATGCTGCGAAGAAGCTTGGGGAATGACGTGTTTTCTTCGATGGGCGACTGCCCCGGGGGCGATTATGGACTTACTTGCGATAACGGCATTTCGACGCGGCTTGCGCTCGCTGGTTCCCTGCCTGCTGGCACTGGTTCTGACGACGGTTCCTGCTTGGAGCCGGGAAACCACCGTTTTGCGGGGGCAGCATGCCGGCGGCCCGACCGTGGTTGTGGTGGCGGAAAGACCTGCGAACGCTCGTTTTGTCGGTGTTCTGGAGCAGTTGGCCCGACTTGACCTGGAGCACGGCCAATTGTGGTTGATCGCGACAGACGGCCGCCCGAACCGGGAGCAGTTGCCCGAGTTGTTGGCCGAGTTGGCCGAGAAAGAAGACGTGCGACCCGACTGGGTCCTGTGGCACCGAGGGATTGTGGAAGCGACGGCGGATGGCGAGTCGTTATCCGAGCCGAGCCTCCTGTTGCTGGGAGCGGTACCCGCCGACGACTTCGACCACCTGGAGGAACTCTGGGGTGCCGACGTGGTGATCGACCCCGCGGACGGAGGGGCGGATTCCGGGCTCGAAGTCGGCAAAGGCGGCATTGGCATCGGGGTCCCCTCGGGCACGCGTCTGTCGCGCCAGATCCGGTACACCCGCCAGTTCGTGGTGGACCTGCTCCGCCGCGAGGAGATGTTAGCCCGGGACGCGCGGTTCGATTGGGAAAGGTTACGGCAGCCCGAGGTCCGTTTGCTGGCCGTGTACGATGCCGAGGGGATTGGGGGCAGCGGCCCGCGGATGGTCCAGCGGGTGGTATTTTCCGGTCTGGACGACGTATATGTGTACCGCGTTTGCGGGGAAGATATTCGCGAAGGGGGGCTGGAACCGGCCGACGGATCGGTGTTCCCGGGTGGCAGCGGCCGCGGAATCGGCAACGGCTTGCAGGCGGAAGGGCGAACTCGATTGGAAGGATTCATCGCCGATGGCGGAGGATACGTGGGGATCTGTGCCGGGGCCTACTTTGCCGGAGCCGGTCTGGAGAACTATCTGCATGCCATTCAAATGCGGCACAGCCAGCCGTGGGCCCGCGGCCGGGGCGACGTCGAATTGGCCTTTACCGAGGAAGGCAAAACGCTGTTCGGCGCCGAGGAACCGGTGGTCACCACCCGTTACAACAACGGCCCCGTTTATCTGGCGGCCGACGAACAGAATCGGCAAGAACGGGAATTCACCGTCCTGGCCCGTTTCCAGACGGCGGTCCGCGATCGTCGAGGAAACCTGCGCGAGGAAATGGTGGGCGAGGCGGCGATCGGCAAGAAACGCTATGGCCAGGGACGCATCCTGATCATCAGTCCGCATCCGGAGAGCCACGCACGTCACGATCCTTGGCTCGCCCGAGGCTTCGAATGGACGCTACGATAACGGGGGGCGGGACTGCGGATCGAATGAATCCGGGCCGTTCAAACGGTGTATCCCCCTCGGTTTCGTGGTTCAGGGGCCGCGAGTGCGATTTGCAACAGGGGCGGACAATTCTGGGGGGATGCCACTTGACATCCGCTGGCCGCGTCTGTCAGGTTAAAGGCCGGTTATGCTGGTCAGGGTGACGGATCCATCGATCGCCCGACGCAGAATTCCTGTCATTTTTTGATTTGAAGGAGATTTCCATGCCATTTTCCAGGAGTCAGGCCGTTTCCCGGCGAAAGTTTCTCGCCACGGCGACCTGCGCCGCGTTCGCTGCACCGACGCTCGTTTCCGCCCGGGCACTGGGCCGGGACGGAGCCGTCCCGGCCAGCGAACGGATTGTCCACGGCGGCATCGGGCTGGGAAGGCGCGGCGCCAGTGTGCTGCGTTCGTTCCTGGACGAGCCGGAAGTCGAGTTTGTGGCGGTGGCCGATCCGAAGGTGGAGCAGCGAAACGCGATCAAACAGATGGTCGATTCTCGGTACGGCAACACGAATTGTGCCACCTACCGGGATCTCCGCGATCTGTTGGACCGCGATGACATCGACGCCGTGTTGATTGCCACCGGTCCCAACTGGCACGCCACCGCCTCGATGCTGGCCGCCGAAGCCGGCAAGGACGTGTTCTGCGAGAAGCCCTGTACGCGGAACATCATTCAAAGTTTGATGTTGGCGGAGACCTTTCGGCGGACGGCGCGGGTATTCCAGGCGGGCACCCAGCGGCGCAGCCTGCCGCATTTCGCTTTCGCGGTCGAACTGGCCCGCACCGGCAGACTGGGCAAGCTGACGGCGGTGCACGCCCACCCGTCGCCTTGGGACAATTCGACGAAGACCAGCGGTTGGGCGCCTGCCGATCCCATGCCGTCGGAGGAAGAGGTCGATTGGGACCTGTACCTGGGCCCCGCCGCTTGGCGCCCCTACAACCGGGGGCTCGCCGATCGCGGCGGTGAATTCGAAAAAGGCGGTGGCATGGTCGGAGGGGGCGTGCTGGAATGGGGGACCCATACGGTCGACCTCTGCCAGTGGGCCGTCGATGCCGACGATACGGTCCCCGTCGAATACCATCCCCGCACCCCCGAC
>SLEY01000298.1 GCA_007124535.1 Planctomycetaceae bacterium | reverse complement strand
GGGCCGGGGTCGGAGACCCTCGGCCAGCCGGGGGGAGACCAGACCGGGGGAGACCTCTTGCCGAGCGCCGGAGCGTCGAAGCTTCGGTGCGGTGCTGGCAGTGCGGGATGCGAGGATCGGTGGCGGCAGGATCCTGGTCGCTATCTCCAATCGCCGGACGCGGCGACGAAGCCCCCCGCAGGTGCGGGCAGCTTGACACCCGCCCGGCAACTGGTAAAAATTGGCATAACACATCCCTTCTGGACGGATTGTTTCACCGACAGGCCTGCGGGCACGTTCCGCGCACCCCCCCCAGTTGTGCCGGCGGTCGGTGTCTTGTTTTTGCTGGATTTGCCAACTTTTTCCGCTCGAGGTTTTTGCGATGGGCGCCGCCGATCCTGGTTCACTTTGCCAACAATCGACGTTCGACGAACTCTTGGGCCAACTGGACGATGTGCTGCTGGACTATGCCGAAGTGCCGGGCGCCTTGATTCCGGTGCTGCAGATCGCCCAGACCTTGTTCGGCTATTTGCCGGAGGAGGCATTGCGGAAGATCAGCCGGGCATTGGACAAGCCGTACAGCGAGGTGGCCGGGGTGGTCGGGTTTTACTCGTTTTTTACCACGGTCCCGCGGGGCCGGGTGATGGTGCGTGTCTGTTTGGGCACGGCCTGTTACGTCCGTGGTGGCAAGGAGGTGCTGGCCGGCTTGAAGCACCTGCTGGGGGTCGAGGTGGGCGAGACGACGCCGGATCGGGCTTTTTCGTTGGACGTGGGGCGTTGTTTCGGCGCCTGCGGGCTGGCGCCGGTGATCATGATCGACGAAGACGTGCATCAAGGCGTCCGGCCGGCCCAGTTGTCCCGGCTGCTGGAACCGTATCGTCAGGAGGCGGAGACGGGCGTGAAGCAGGAACAGGATTGGTAAGGAGCACACCGCTTGGAGGCGGGATGAGGCATACATGAACGGACGATTGAAGAATCTGGACGAGTTGCTGGCATTGCGGGATGCGGTCCGGAGTCAGCAGGACGAATTGGAATCGGCGGGGCGGATCCCGATCCGGATCTGCATGGGAGCCAGCTGCATCGCCTCGGGGTCCAAGGAGGTTCAGGCGGCGTTGGCGTCGGAAATCGACCGCCAGGGTCATGGTGACCGGGCTCGGCTGTGCGAGGTGGGTTGTTTGGGGCCCTGCCACGGCGGTCCGGTCGTGCTGGTGGGGGACACGTATTACGAGCATGTGCGGCCCGAGGTATGCCGCGAACTGGTTTCGGAGCATTTGGGCAAAGGGCGGGTCGTCGAGCGTTTGACGCACCGGCGGCCGGACGGGCGGACGATTTCGCGTTGGGAGCAGATCGAATTCTTCCGTTTGCAGACGAAGATCGTGTTGGCGCGGTGCGGGCGGATCGACCCGCAGCAGATCGACGAGTACATCGGCGTGGACGGTTACCGGGCGCTGGCTCAGGTGCTGGCGGCGGGCGATGCGGGGGCGGTGTTGGACGAATTGCGGGCATCCGGTCTGCGGGGTCGTGGCGGCGCGGGATTCCCGACGTGGCGCAAGTGGGATTTCACCCGCCGGGCCACCAGTCCCGACGGCCAGAAGTACGTGGCTTGCAACGCCGATGAAGGCGATCCGGGCGCGTTCATGGACCGCAGCATCCTGGAGGGCGACCCGCACGCGGTGATCGAGGGCATGGTGCTGGCCGGTTTCACGATCGGGGCGCAGCGTGGTTTCGTGTATGTGCGGGCCGAATACCCGCTGGCGATCGAGCGTTTGACGATCGCATTGGACCAGGCTCGCCAGCGAGGTTTGTTGGGTCGGGACCTGTTGGGCAGCGGTTTCGATTTCGATTTGGAGATCCGCATGGGGGCCGGCGCCTTTGTGTGCGGCGAGGAAACGGCGCTGATGACCTCGATCGAAGGCAACCGGGGCGAGCCGCGGCCGCGGCCGCCGTTTCCGGCGCAGCGTGGTTTGTGGGGCCGGCCGACGCTGTTGAATAACGTGGAAACCTACGCCAACGTGGCCCCCATCCTGCTGCAGGGCGGGGCCGCCTATGCCGGGCATGGCACGCCGACCAGCAAGGGGACCAAGGTGTTCGCCCTGGCCGGCACGATCAAGAACGCGGGTCTGGTCGAGGTGCCGATCGGCATGCCGTTAGGGGATCTGGTTTACGACATTGGGGGCGGGATCCCCGGGGGCAAGGAGTTCAAAGCGGCGCAGATCGGCGGGCCGTCGGGCGGCTGCATCCCCAAACAGCATTTGAACGTGCCCCTGGACTACGAATCGCTGGCCTCGTTGGGCGCGATCATGGGCTCCGGCGGGCTGGTGGTGATGGACGAGGACAGCTGCATGGTCGATGTCGCCCGCTTCTTCCTGGAATTCGTCCAGGAAGAATCGTGCGGCAAGTGCGTCCCGTGCCGGGTCGGGACCAAACGGATGCTGGAGATATTGGAACGGATCTGTGCCGGGCAAGGCGAGGAGGCGGATGTCGAACGGCTGATCACGCTGGGCGAGGCGATCAAGGAAACCTCCTTGTGCGGTCTGGGCCAGACGGCGCCCAACCCGGTGCTCTCCACGCTGCGGCACTTTGGGGACGAGTACGTGGCGCACATCCGGGACAAGCACTGCCGGGCGGGGGTCTGTGCGGAACTGGTCTACGCGCCCTGCTCCAGCGCCTGTCCCGCCGACGTGGACATTCCGGGTTATGTGTCGCTGGTGGCCGAGAAGCGATGCGCCGAGGCTTTGCGGTT
This sequence comes from Planctomycetaceae bacterium, assembly GCA_007124535.1. Taxonomy (GTDB): domain Bacteria; phylum Planctomycetota; class Planctomycetia; order Pirellulales; family Pirellulaceae; genus SLMF01. The sequence continues at coordinate 2,441 of SLEY01000298.1, read as the reverse complement.
GCATCGCGAGCGGAATCCGTTCCCGGCGATCTGTTCCCGGGTGTGTTTTCACACCTGCGAGGACAAATGCCGCCGGTTGATGCTGGATGACGCCGTGTCGATCCGCGGGGTCAAGCGGTTCATGGTGGATCAGGAAGTGACGATCCAATTGCCGGAGATCCGGGAGAAGCCCGAGAATGCGCGTCGCAAGATCGCCATCATCGGAGCCGGCCCGGCCGGTTTGTCGTGTGCCTACTTCCTGGCTCGGCTGGGTTATCAGCCGAAGGTATTCGAGTCGGAGCCGCGGCCGGGGGGGATGCTGGTTCAGGCGATTCCGGCCTATCGTCTGCCCCGCGAGATCGTGGCTCGCGAGGTGCGGATGATCGAGAACATGGGGGTGGAGATCTTCACGGACCAGCGTTTGGGCCGCGATTTCTCGCTCCGCTCGCTGCGTGGCGAGGGTTACGAGGCGGTCTTTTTGGCCGTAGGGGCTCCCGACGGGGTGAATCTGGGAATTCCCGGCGAGTCCGCTCGGGGGATCACCGACGCCTTGGGCTTTCTCCGCACCTACAACCTCCGCGGCTCCGTGCCCGTCAATCGGCGGGTGGTGGTGATCGGGGGCGGCAATTCGGCCATCGACGCCGCGCGCACGGCCGTCCGCTTGGGCGCGGAGCAGGTGACGGTGGTTTACCGCCGCAGTCGCGAGGTGATGCCGGCCTATCGCGAGGAGATCGAGGAGGCATTGCATGAGGGCGTGGAGCTTCAGTGTCTGACCGCGCCGCTGGAAGTGGTCGCCGAGGCGGGTCAGACGGTCGGCTTGCGCTGCCAGCCGATGCAGCTGGGCGAATTCGATCGTTCCGGCCGCCGCCGCCCGGAAGAAGCGGGGGATGCCTATGTGATTCCCGCCGACGAAATCCTGGTCGCCATCGGCCAGAAGCTGGATGCGGACGGGATCGCCGACGACCTGCCCCTGGCCACGCGGAGCAGCGGTTTCTTGGCTGCCGACCCGGTGACCGGCCAGACGAATCAGAAGTGGATCTTCGCCGGCGGGGATGCCGTCAGCGGACCGTCGTCGGTGGTGGAAGCGGTGGCGGCCGGCGAACGGGCGGCGGTGGGCATCGACTGCTATCTGACCGGCAGCGACCATGCCTTCTGGCGCGAGATACAGACGGTGGATACGGCCTTCGATCCCGACGCGGAACCGGTCGATCTGCCGCGTGAGCATTTGCCGCTGATCCCGCTGGAACGGCGGCGGAACAATTTTGACGAGGTGGAACAGCCGTGGCGTGAAGCGGTGGCGGTGCGCCAGGCTCAGCGCTGCCTGCGCTGCGATTACGGGCGCCGGGGCAACGGGAATTCGGCCGGTTGCGGATAGCGAACCGGCCCGCCTGGTTTTCCAGGCCGTACCGGTCGCCTCGCGGCGGTAAGGCAGCCCGAGAGGGGCGAAAAAACACGCGAATGAAGGACGATTTGCGAAATGGTGCAATTGACAATCAATAACGCTCCGGTGGAAGTGGCCGAGGGCACGACGAACTTGAACGCAGCTCGCCAGGCGGGGATCCGGATTCCCACCCTGTGCCATGTCGAGCGTTTGCAACCGGTGGGCGCCTGCCGCATCTGCGTGGTGGAACTGGACGGCGTCCAGAATCTGGCGGCCGCCTGTTCGATGCCCGTGTCCGAAGGGCTGCAGGTGCGGACGCACTCGCAACGGGTGCGCGAGGCGCGGCGGTTGGTCGTCGAACTGCTGCTGTCGGAACATGACGGTCAGTGCCAGACCTGCGAGCGGCGGGAGGACTGCGAGCTGCAGGCCCTGTCGGCCGAACTGGGCGTGCGCGAGGTCCACTACGAGGGCGAGCGGACGCGGCGGCGGCTGGACAGCTCGACGCCCGCCCTGTTCCGGGACAGCGGCAAGTGCATTAAGTGCCGGCGGTGCGTCAGCGTCTGCAGCGAGACCCAGCACGTGGGGGCCCTGGCGGCGCAGGGACGCGGCTTCGAAACCACGATCGGTCCCGCCTTTAATCGCGATCTCAGTCTGGTCGCCTGTGTCCAGTGCGGCCAGTGCGCCGCCGTCTGCCCGGTGGGAGCGATCACCGAGCGGGATCAGGTGGACGACCTCTGGGCCGCCATCGACGACCCGAGTAAACATGTGATCGTCCAGACCGCCCCGGCCATCCGGGCCGCCTTGGGTGAATGCTTCGGCTACGAACCAGGAACCCTGGTGACCGGCAAGATGGTGGCCGCGCTCCGGCGATTGGGAGTCGACGCCGTGTTCGACACCAACTTCGCCGCCGACTTGACGATCATGGAAGAAGGCAGCGAACTGCTGGCCCGCCTGAAACGCCAGTTGGTCGATGAACAACCCGGCCCGCTGCCGTTGCTGACCAGTTGTTCGCCCGGCTGGATCCTCTATATGGAGCACTTCCAGACGGATTTCCTGCCGAATCTTTCCACCTGCAAATCGC
>SLEY01000254.1 GCA_007124535.1 Planctomycetaceae bacterium | reverse complement strand
CGGGGCGGGGCAGGGCAGGGGCCCGATCCGGCGCGCCCCGATATCGTGTTGTTCAACGGAGGGCTGTTCAATTCGCCCCGCATTCGCCGCCGGCTGATCCGGGTCCTGGAATCCTGGTTCGCTTCGCCCGCGGCCGACGCGCCCGCGGCCGATTGGTCTCCGGCGGTGCTGGACCCCGGACGATTGGATCTGGCCGTCGCCCACGGCGCCGCCTACTATGGAACCGTGCGGCGGGGCAGGGGGGTGCGCATCGCGGCCGGTCTGGCACGCAGCTACTACATCGGGATCGAAAGCGAGCCACCCGCCGCCCTCTGCCTGGTCCCCGGCAACGTCGAACCGGGCCAGCAGATCGATCTGGACCAGCATCCTTTCCAACTCCGCGTCCAACAACCGGTCGAATTCCCGCTGTATGTCTCCAGCCTCCGCCTGGCCGACCCGCCCGGCGAGGTGCTGCCCGTCGATGCCGAACAGATGAAGCCGCTGCCGCCCATCCGCACCGTGCTGCGGACCCGCCGGAAGCAAGCTTCCACGATCCGCGTCACCCTGCACGCCCGGCTGACCGAAATCGGCACGCTGGAGTTGTGGTGCAGCCAGGTGGGAACCGAGCACAGTTGGCGACTGCAATTCGACATCCGCTCGGCCACCCAGACGGACATCGAAGTGCGGCAGACGGCAGGGGAAGAGGAGGGCCTGCTGGACGAGCGCAGTTGGAGGGCCTGTTACGCCCGCATCGCGGGCACGTTCGGCAGCGAGGGCAGCGACAAGCCGGCTCGTCTGGTCCGCCACTTGACCGAGGCCCTCGAAATGGATCGCTGGGACTGGCCCATGTCCTTGTTGCGACGGATTTGGGAAGCTCTGTACGAATTCCGGAGCGGGCGGGAGAAGAGCCCCGCGCACGAACAGCGCTGGCTGAACCTGCTGGGCTTCGCCCTCCGACCCGGGTTCGGCATGGCCGTCGATGATTGGCGAGTCGCTCAGACGTGGCGAGCGGTTCAGGGACATTTGAGCCACGCCAGCGCCGCCACCCGCAGCGAATCCTGGATCCTCTGGCGGCGCATCTCCGGCGGACTGTCCGCGGGCCAACAGCGGGCCGTCGCCGATCCCTTGCTGGCCTCCGTACGCGGCCTCCGCCGCCGGTTGACCAAGGGCGGGGGCGATTTCGGCTTCACCCCCCAGGAATCCATCGAGATGTGGCGACTGCTCGGGGCCTTCGAACTGCTGGATTTGCCCCTGAAAATCGAATTGGGCGAGCTACTGGTCGAGTTGAAGGATAAACGGCCGCTGAAACCCGCCCGCGACGCCATGATCTGGGCGGTCGGGCGAATCGGCACGCGAGTTCCCGTCTACGGACCCTTGAACCAGACCGTTCCCACGGAAGTCCTCCAGCGCTGGATCCACAGCCTGATCCGGACCACGCAACCGCGAGACAGTGAGAAACTCGCCGTCCTGCAAATGGCCCGCCGCACCGACGACCGCTACCGCGATTTGCCCGAAAAACTCCGCCGCAACGTCGCCGATTGGCTCGAAGCCCAGTCGGCGCCCACACACTTCGTGGAACTGGTCCGCCAAGGCGGATCGCTGGACCGCGAGGAACAGGGCCGCGTGATGGGCGAAGCCCTCCCCAAAGGCCTCCGCATCCCATAACAAGGCAAACTCACTCATAATATGAAGGGGGACGCGTAGTAAGAAAGAGCAGGAAAAAGGTGTGAAAAAGCGAGACGGAGAAGTCAGGAGGGTTGCAATCTCACCGGTCGGGGTCGAAAATTCCTAGCAGTCAGTTTGTGGCGGGCGATTTCCCTTCCGCTCGAGTTTTGCCATGTTCGACTTCTTCTCCTGGCGATGGATCAGCGCCGGTCTCCCGTCGGTGTTCGCGGGCGCTGTCGTCGGACTGGTTTCCGTGTGGGCGGGAACCAGCCAGCGCCATTGGTTCGTGCGCACGGTGGTCCTGGGCGGCGTGATCTCATTGACGCTTCTCAGCCCCCGCTATCCGTACGAGTACGCGGTGACCCACTTGTTGCAAGCGGTCTGCGTGGTCGCGGGCGTGATCTTCTACCGCCGCCGTATGGGACGCGCCAATCCATGGCCGTCCTCGCTGGCCGACGTCCTGTTGGTGATCGCAGTCTTCGTCGCGCTGCGGGCCGTCTTGACTCGAATTCCAAGCCAGGTGTGGGATGCCGGGCTCGGGCTGGCCGTTTTCGCGGTCTTGTTTGCCAGTTATACCTTGATCGCCTTTCAGTTCGCCGCCGACCCGTACGGTGACGACACCCGCCGGCGTCGAAGCAAGCCGCTTCTGAGCGGTTGGCAGAGGAAAGCGGTGCCGATCTGTTTCTTGATCGTTTGTGCCCCGGGGCTGATCATCGCACCGAAAGCCGCCGTCTACTACGCCGCGATCAACCCGCGTCCGCTGCCCGAAGACCCTTTGCCCGTGCCCAATGGCTACGAGGATCTGATCCGCGCCGCTGGTCTGCTGGCCGTCGCCCCGCTTCCGCAGGACCTGGACGTGCTGCCGAGCGCGCAACTCCAGGCACTGATCGCAACGCATCAGCCATCCTTGGACCTCGCCCGTCAGGGCCTTTCACGCAAGTCCCGGGTACCGCTCACTTACACGCAGGCCGATCTTGCCCGCCCGCCCGATTCGTTGCGCGAACTAGCCCGCCTGTTCGCAATCGAGGGCAAGCTGGCGGAACGCGAGGGGCGAATCGACGACGCGCTGCTCAGCTACCACGACCTTCTTCGTCTGGGCTCGGCGGTCTCGCGCGGCGGCTTGCTCGGTGACAGTTCCATGGGTTGGGCCGCCCAAGGTATGGCAATCAACGCGATCCATGCCCTTCACCGGCAGCTTTCCCCGGACACGTGCCGGCGATGGATCAGCATGCTTCAGCAGTTCGAGTCCGAACGGGAGCCGGTTGAAGAGATTGAGTACCGCGAGTCGCTATGGTGGGAACATGCGCACGGAGTGAATCTACGGATGATCGAATCAACCTTCCAAACACTCGGCAAGGATCTGTCGCTCCGACCCCAAGTCGGCGAAGATTTCGGACGATACCATCAAGCGGGGATGAGCCTGTTGATCGGCGAACTAGCCCTGCATGTCTTCCGCGCCGAGCACGGCCGGGAGGCCGACCGGTTGGAAGAACTGGTTCCCGGCGTGCTGCCAACCGTCCCGCTCGATCCATTCACCACCCGGCCATTGGTCTACCGCTCGACCGAGGATGGTCCGTTGCTGTACAGTTTGGGCCCCAACCGGCGCGACGATGGTGGCGAGCCGTTGGAATACGGTCATGGCGACATCCGCCTGGGCTCCTGACAAGCAGCCTCGGCCGAACCCGTGCGGTGTTTCGAGCGGGTTCTGCGGACGGAGCCTACCGGTTCCTCAAGTACCACGCAGACCACCCGTTTTCTCCACAACATGATCCGACGCGAGCAACCCGGCGCGCTCCGCGGGAGAGAACGGCAGCGTCAGAGCAGCGGCTCGCCGCGATGGGGACGGGGCGGAGCCATCGTGACCGACTTTGCAACGGATGCGGCATTCGGGCAGAGCATCGGATGCGGGCCAACTCTTGTTCCCTCCCGCGGGCTGTGCTAGGTTGGATGCCGTGGTCTCACCCCATTCCCGATATCGGAACCCGAATCCAGGAACGCCCCCATGAAAGCTGTCCCCCACTTTGTCGCCCGCTCACTGGCCCGCAGGGTACTGGTTGCAATGATCCTTTCGAGCTGTGCGGTGGGCGCCACCGCAGCCGCTCAGCAGGCACGGTCGCTTCAGGCCGGCGCCGCTGCCGTGGATATTTCGCCCCGGGAGTTTCCGGTGAACATGCCGGGAGGGTTTAGTGCAAACTTTGCCGAAGGGGTCCACGATCCCCTGTATGCCAGGGCACTGGTGCTGAGCGAGGGGGCGACGACGCTGGCGATGGTCGTGGTCGACAACATCGGCGTGTCGCGCGAAGTCGGCGACGAAGCCAAGGCGTTGGTCGCGGAGAAGACGGGCATCCCCGCAGAGCGAATCCTGCTGGCCGCCACCCACACCCACAGCGCGCCGGCCTCGAATGTCGTCGACGGCCCCGAGCCCGCGGTGGCGTATCGCCAAGTGCTGCTGGACGGCATCGTGGAGTCGATCGTGCGGGCGCACCAGGCGCTGCGTCCGGCGGCGGTGGGCCATGGCGTGCATCCGCTGCCCGAGGAGGTGTTCAACCGCCGCTGGTACTTGAAGCCGGGCAAGATGCAGCCGAATCCTTTCGGGCAGATGGATGAGGTCCGGATGAACCCGGGGACCAGCCCCGAGGTGCTGGACCGCCCGGCCGGACCGACCGATCCCGACGTGACGATCCTTTCGGTTCGCGACGGCCAATCGCGGCGGCCGCTGGCCCTGCTGGCCAATTACTCGCTGCACTACGTCGGTGCGACGCCGCGGGGCCGGGTTTCGGCCGATTACTTCGGCGAATTCGCCCGGCTGATGCCTTCCCGACTGCGCGCAGGCGACGAGTTTGTGGCGATGATGTCCAACGGGGCGTCCGGCGACATCAACAACATCCCGTTTCTGGTCACCCGCCCCCCGCGGGAACCTTTCGAGCAGATTCGGATCGTGGCTCGCAAAGCGGCCGACGCCGCATGGTTCGCCCACGCCGGCATCGAATCGCACCAGGCCGATGCCCGGCTGGGGATGATCGAGCGCGAGGTGACCTTGCAGATGCGCCGCCCGACCGAGGAGCAAATCGAGTGGGCGAATGGGGTCCTCGCCATCACCGACGAGGCCGAGCGTGCCGAATTGCCGCGGTTGGCCGAGGCCTACGCACGGCGCACGCTCGGCCTGGCCGAAGCCGACGAAACCCTGAACGTGCTGGTACAGGCCGTCCGGATCGGCGACCTGGCGGTCTGCGCGCTGCCGTTCGAAGTGCTCGTCGAAATCGGGCTCGACCTGAAGCAGCGCAGCCCGTTCCCCAGCACCATGGTGCTGGGCATTGCCAACGGATCGCACGGCTACCTGCCCTCGCCCGAACAGCACAAGCTGGGCGGCTACGAGACCTGGCTGGGCACCTGCCGTGTCGAGGTGGATTCGTCGGTCATCCTCACCGACAACCTGCTGGAAATGCTCGGCGAGTTGGCCGGCGATCCGAGCGAACCCCGGTAACTCAATTCATTCAGAACGGCGTGCCCCCGGGGATCAAT
>SLEY01000274.1 GCA_007124535.1 Planctomycetaceae bacterium | reverse complement strand
TACGGGTCCGCCGGATCAACCGGGGCCCGAGGAGCCGTACATTCAGCTTGTGGCGGAAACCGCGGACACGGAACTGGTCGCGCAGGTCGAACGGGCGATACGCATTCTCCTGCTGGAAGAAACCGTCGCCATTGAAAGAAACGGGCACGTGCAACGGCCGTTGCTGTTGTACCATCTGTTCTCGCTGTTGGAAGCGGTCAAGATGCCGGGGGTGGTGGACCCGTTGCGGCATCTCCGCCGTTTCGAGCGGCCGTTGGCCGCCGCGTTGGCCGACGAAAAGGATGACTTGTACGCCCAACTGCTGCTGGCCCACGCGGTCAACCAGGAGGGCTCGCCCGGCGACCTCAAATTCTGGCGGGGTCTGTTGGAACACGACTGCGTCGATTACGTGAATTCGGGTGTGGTTGGAATACGCGAATCCGGTCCACGGAATGCCTTGCGACTCCTGCCGGAGGTCAAGCAGGCCCACCAGCGGCGCCCCGAACTCGGGCCGTTCGAAACGGAAGTCATGCTGCTGCTGGACACATACCCGGAATTCAATTGGGCCTTGATGGCAGGAACCTGAGAATTCTTGAAGTGGACCACCGTATGCTAAGCGTCACCTTTTACTCGTTCCGCGGTGGTGTGGGCCGCACGATGGCTTTGGCCAATGTGGCCGCGCATCTGGCGCGTCAAGGCCAGCGAGTCTTTTTGATCGATTTCGACCTGGAAGCTCCGGGTTTATCGATGATGCCGGAATTCCGGGCGCGGACGCCGCCGGAATCCCCGGCCGGGCTGCTCGGATATCTGCTCGCGGGATTGGCGGATCGGCCGTTGCCATCGATTCGCTCCCTGTGCTACGAGCCGAGATTGGCCGGCCAACTATCCCGCTCGCATTCCGAACAGGGCGACCTCCACATACTGCCAGCCGACGCCCGCAGGTTGGGCATTCCTGCCCGACGAACCCCATGATGGTTCCGAAGTGAGGGACTTCGTGATCCAGGGGACGTTGTTGTCCAAGAGGAGACTTGCTCACCTCATGGCATTGACCGCCTCCAACGGAGTCGGGAGCCAACGATCTCGGGCTGAATCGTTTTTTCGCAGACGCAAGGTCCTCCTGATCCCCCGCTCGACGACATAGGCAATCCGCAGGAAATGATCTACCCGCAGCGATGTGGCCGGTCTCTGACCGAGCCACTCGGCCGACCGAAGGTCTCCCTGTTCAAACGTCGCCCAGCAGGTCCAGTTCTTCTGCCAGGTCGAGCAGGGCTTGTTCAACCACTTGCGGGCCGGGCAGGTCCGTGTCGCGCGCCGTTCGCAAGGAACGCAGCACCGGCGCGGGCGGGCGGCGGACTTCGCCGTATTGGGCAAAGACGCGATCGATGTCAGGTAACTGCGGCTGCGGAGCCCAACGGATTTCGGGCAGCCGGTCTTCCATCCCGCTGGCGCCTCGCGCCGGATCCTCCGCCAGCGGCCAGGCAGCCGCTCCGGCTTCGCCTTCGCCGCCACCTGCCCCGGCGTTCAAATAGTTGATCACGTCCAGTACGTCGCTGGCCGTCAGCCAGCCGTCGCCGTTGACGTCCCAGAACGGCGGCAGCGATTGACCGGCCGGTGGCAACATGGGCAACTGCCGGACCTCGACGCGGTTGATCTCGTTGATCAGCACCAGAACATCCTGCGGCGTCACCTGGCCATCGTTGGTGACGTCGAATCGGTGGGTCGGATTCTGCCAAGGCCGTTCGGCCAGGCCCGGCGCGGCGATGTGCACCAGGACCCCGTTCGCCAGTTGGTCCTCGTCACCGCGCTGGCCATCGACCAATCGCAACTCCAGCCGATCAGAGAAGACTCGGGTTCCCGTGTTCCCGTCGAAAAGATGCGCGGCCAGCCGGGGATCGGACGGATCGGTCGTGGTGTCCCAGCGGTAGTAGGTATTGGCGACCGCGCCGGATTCCAGCAGGAACGTGACCACCGTCGATTCGCCGGGGGCAAGGCCCTCGACCTGGAATTCGAACAGCCCGTGGGGGAAGTCGATCCCGGTCGGCGTCTGGGCGCCCTCCGGCACCGGGATCGCCCGCACATTCCGCAACTGCAACGCCTCGGGGACCACCAGGGTGACATATTTCTGGCTGACCACGCTGCGCACCGAGGCCACGTGCCCCTGATAGCGATCGGGGATGCCGTCCTGGTTGCCATCGCCGTCAAACGGGGCGCCGTCCTCTTCGGCGTCGGGGACCCCGTCCCCGTCCGTATCGATCACTTGCAGGAACACCTCGATCTGGCCGAAATCGATGTTCTCCTCGGGGACGGGGACATCCAATCCGGCCAGGGTCACCTCCCACGCCGGCAGTTCGCCGGCCGAATCGGCGGTCAGCACAAAGGCGCCCGCGCCGGTCGCCCGGACGGGGATGGTGAACAGCCGCTGTTCCGTCAGGGTATCGGGCAATGACCAGCGGGCGCCGCCGGCCTGTTCCAGACGCCCCGGCGTGGGATGCTGGCCACCGCGACCGATCACGAACTCGTCCCCGTAGACGATCTCCTCTTCGAGTGCCAGGCCCGCGGGGTCGTAGTGGATATCGGCAAAGGCGGAGAAGACGCCTCGGGGCTGCTCGCGCCGATCCTGGACATAGACGTGCAGATAGAATGTCTCGCCGACCGCGAATTGCGTCGCGGCCTGACCGGCGGCATCGCGGGTTTCCAACCGGAACTCCACCAGCGTCTGGTCGCCCAGATCCACGTCGGCCGGCTCCAGCTCCAACCGCGGTTCCGGCAACTGGCGGGCCCCGTTCTGAGCCAGATCCTGGCGGACCACGCCCGCATCGAACAGTCCGACCGTCCCGTCACCCGTGACATCCAGGAACGGCGGCGGCACCTCGGGCGGCGCCGGCGGCCGAGGTAGGACGTGCCCGCCACCGCGCCGCTGCAGATGATTGAAGACCAGCAGCACATCCAAGGGGGACAGCCAGCCGTTACCGCGAACGTCCACCGGGTGCCGGGGATTCTGCCAGCCGTACACCACATCCAACGTGACCGTGGCCGGCTGCGAATCCACAAGATCGTTCGACGCCACGTAAGTAAAGAAGTCCTGGCCTGCGAAGCTGGCGTCCGGCGTGTAGGTGAACGAACCGTCCGAATTCAGCTCCAATTCGCCGTGGGCCGGCGGGTCTTCCAGACGAGCCTCCAACGGCAAGCCGTCCGGATCGATGTCATTGGCCAGCACCCCTTGGCTGGCCGGAACCGACAGTGTCTGGTCCACCAGCACGCTGTAGCGATCGTTCACCGCGATCGGGGCCTCGTCCTCCGTCGTGACCCGGATCGTCACGGTCGCGGGCGCCGATTGGAACAGCCCGTCGTCGGCCCGGTAGGTAAAGACATCGGAACCGAAGAAATCCGGATCGGGAACATAGCGGAACGAGCCATCGGTTTCGAACCACAACTGGCCATGTTTCGGATGGGTCAGCAGTTCGGCCTGCAGCGGCTGATCGCCATCGGTCCGGTCGTTACGGAGCACGCCTTCTTCGGCGGGCACCACCAATTCGTGACTCTCCTGCACCGTGTACTGATCACTGACGGCGATCGGGGGTCCGCTGACGAAGATCTCGCCGGCCACATAGTCGATATTGGCGGCGGGGATGGGGGTATCGATCCCGAACAGCAGCACCTCGTGCCCCGGCAGTTCGGTGGCGGCCAGTTCCACAGTCGCCGTCCCGCGTCGATCCGCCTGGAAGGGCATGCGCAGCAGCAGGTGTTCGCCCGCGCCTTCCAGGGCCGTCGTCCGTCCGCCGCCAGTCCCGCGGATCGAGCCTGCCTCCGCCACTTCCCCGCTGGGGAATCGCAGATACTCGTCGCCCGCGGTCCACGTCCCTTCGGCCGACAGACGCTGGGGATCGTACTGCACATCGACGTAGGCGGCGAAGACGCCCAGCGGGGCCGGCCGCAGGTCCTGCACCAGCACGTCCACGTAGAACGTCTGTCCGCGAGGGATCGAAGTCAGCGGCTGGCCCTGAGCGTCGCTGGCCTGGACGCGGAGTTGGGCGAATTTTCCCGTGCCCAGCTCGGGCGCCGGTTGCGGGAATTCCAGCCGCGGAGACGGGACCCGCCGCGGACCCCCGTTCTCCACAATCTCCGCCACGCGGAGCACGTCTGCCGCCGTGATCCAACCATCGCCATTGGCGTCCAAGAACGGCGGCGCCTCGGGCCGCTCCGGCACCTGGCTCGGACCGTGTTCCGCCAGGAAGTTCGCGATCTGCAGGGCATCGCCCGCCGAAAGCCAGCCGTCCGCATTCACATCGCCCGGCTGCGTGGGATTCGTCGCCGGCAAACCGACTTCGATCACCACGGTGGCCGGTGCGGAAAACGCCTGACCATCGTGCGCCCGGTAAGTGAACACATCCATCCCGAAGAACCGCGGCGGGGGCTGATAGACAAACGAACCGTCCGGGGCCAACGTCAAATCCCCCACCAGCGGCTCCGCCATTAAGCTGGCCGTCAGCGGATCGTCCTCCGGGTCGTAGTCGTTCGCCAGCACGCCCTCCGCGGCCGAGACTTCCAGCGTGCGGTTCATCAGCATGAAATACACATCCCCCACAGCGACCGGCGGATCGTTCACGGCCACCAACTCCACCGTCCGCTGCAGTTGGGCCGTGTCGTTCCCGCCATCGCCATCGACCACCGTCAATTCGAAGACGCGATCAGCGGTCGAGGGATTGTTCGATACGTTGGCGAAAGCCAAAGCTCGCGCCAAGGCCTGGGCCGCGGCGATCGTCGCGTGCGGTGTCGTAAAATTGACCGTCAACTCGAACGCCGTTTGCGAGACCACCCCGATCGGCTGCGGGCCGCTGCCGGAGTCGTACCGAACCGTTCCGGCCGACAAAGAAATGCCCCCCACCGGTTCCACACTCAACCGATCATCCTCGCTGCCGCCGCCGATCAACGCCAGCGATAACGAACCGCCCATAAACACGGGCGTATCCGGATCGTCCACTTCGACCTCGGCAAATACCCGCAACGGCGGATCGTTCTCCGTGTACACCAGATCGTCCGTCGGACCACTCAAGACGGGCGGCAGGTTCACCCGCACCACCGACACCCAGGCCACATCCTGAGCGATGCTGAACGGCGTCTCGCCGCCATGTTCGGTCGTGTCCGCCAAATCACCCGCCTGACCCGCGCTGCGATCCCAAGCACGATAGCGGATCTCGG
>SLEY01000330.1 GCA_007124535.1 Planctomycetaceae bacterium | reverse complement strand
CGGTCGGTTGCGGCGGAGGACCGACGCTAGACACCCACCCCGTCGAGGGCGTGGTCACTTTGGATGGAGAACCCGTCCCGGACGCCACGGTGATGTTCGTTCCCGTGGATGAAGAGCAGGGGTTGTCGGCCACCGGAGTCACGGATCAAAACGGGGTGTACCGGCTGACCGCCGTGGGGACGGGCGAGGCCGTGGCCCGAGCGGAAGGGGGCACGTTGCCCGGAGAATACCAAATCGGTGTGATCAAGACGGAGGTCGAGACGTTCCTGAGCGAGGAAGAGGCGATGGAACAGGGCATTCCCTACGAACCGCCGCCGCTGGAACCTGAGGTCGAACACATCGTACCGTTGCGGTATAACCTGCCACGGCAATCGGGGCTGACAGCGACGGTCACCGAGGGGAATAATAATATCCCCATCGAACTGGAGTCGAACTAAGCGGTTCCTCCCAACGTGCCCTTGGTACTGGGGATGTCGGGCAGTCGGGGGTCGGCGGCCACGGCGTCGCGCAAGCAGCGGGCGACGGCTTTGAAGATCGCCTCGCTGATGTGGTGGCTGTTGCGGCCGTGCTGCAACAGCACGTGCAGATTGCATAGCGCATTGGCCGCCACCGCTTGCCAGAAATCCTCGACCAACTCGCTGTCGAACGTACCGATCTTGGCGGCCGGGAACTCCGCCTGGAAGACCAGGAAGTACCGGCCGCTCAGATCCACCGCCACAGTCACCAGGGTCTCTTCCATCGGCAGGATGCAGTGGCCGTAACGGCGGATGCCTGCCTTGTCCCCCAGCGCCTGTCGAAAGGCCTGGCCCAGGCAGATCCCCACGTCTTCGACCGTATGATGATCGTCCACTTGCCGATCGCCCCGTGCCTGGATCCGCAGGTCGAACGCTCCGTGCCGAGCGAACAATTCCAGCATGTGGTCCAGAAACCCCACCCCGGTCTGGATCGCGGAACGGCCGCGGCCGTCCAAATTCACTTCCAATTCGATCTGGGTTTCGGCCGTTTCCCGGCGAATCGTGGCAGTACGCGTCATGGGGGTCATACCATCGTTTTCAAGAGTGCAAGCAGCGCGTCCAACTGCGCATCCGTCCCGACACTGATGCGCAGCCCGTCGCCCCAGCGGGGATAGTCCATGTATCGCACCAGCAACCCGTTCCGCTTGAGCTGTTCGTACAGTTCGCGAGCCGGTCGCTCCGCATGCCGGCACCAGACGAAATTGGCTTGGGAAGGCGTCACGGTAAAGCCCAGGGCCTCCAATGCGGTGGCCAAGCGTTGCCGCGTGGCCCGCACGCGGGCCACATTCTCGCGCAGCCACAGCTGGTCGTCAATCGCCGCCGTCGCCCCGGCAATCGACAGCGCATCGCAGTTGTACGAGTCCTTGACCTTGACCAACCGGCGAATCAACTGCGGCTGAGCGATCAGAAAACCGAAACGCAGGCCGGCCAAAGCATAGGATTTGCTCAGCGTCCGCGAGATCAGCACCCGCTCCTGTTCACGAACCAAGTCGACACAATGGCTGTCGGCGAAATCCGCGTAGGCCTCGTCCAGTAGCAGGGGGCAGGGCAAGCGGCGGGCCAGGTCCCCGACCTCGGCCCGCGAAACGACCGTGCCGGAAGGACTGTTCGGGTTGGGCAGGAAGGCCAAACGCAGATCGGGCGGCGACTGATAAAACGCTTCGGGCAACGTCCAGTCGTCACGGAAATCGATCTCTTCCGACCGGGCCCCCTGAATTTGCGCCAGCGTGTGGTACAACACGTAACTGGGCGAGGGCAGTCGCAGGATTTGGCCGGTTCCCACAAAGGCACGCGTCACGATCGTCAGGATGTCGTCGCTGCCGTTGCCGCACAGAATCCACTCCGGCTCGACCCCCAACACCTCCGCCGCCCGCTGGCGGAACGCCGTCGCCAGGGGATCCGGATAGCGGACCAGCCCGGATTCCAGCGTATGGCGGATCGCCTGCAAGACGCGGGGCGAAGGCGGATAGGGATTCTCGTTGGTGTTCAGTTTGATGAACTTGCCGCCCTGGGGCTGCTCCCCCGGCGTGTACCCCACCAGGGACTCGATCTCGGGACGAAAATAGCGTGACTCCGACATCCTTATCTCCTTGATACCGAGACGCTCTGGTGTCCGACCAGCGTCAGATTATTGCGATGGACCACTTCTTCATAAGGGCGGTACCCCAAGACTTGGGCGATCCGCTGCGACTGCAGCCCCCGGATCCGCTGCAGGTCCGCGGCGCTGTAGTTGGTCAACCCCCGCGCGATTTCGCGGCCGTCCGGACCGCACACCGCCACCACGTCCCCCTTGGCGAACTCGCCCTCCACGCCTGCGATCCCGATGGCCAGCAAACTGCGGCCCTCGGCTCCGATCGCCCGGGCGGCTCCGGCGTCCAGAATCAGTTTCCCCCGGGGCCGCGCGGAAAAACCAATCCAACGCTTCCAAGGACTCACCGACTTGCCCCGAGCCAACAGCAGCGTCCCTACCGGTTCGCCCGCCATGATCCGTAAGAGATTCCCCGCCTGATGACCGCTGGCAATGATCACATTCTCGCCCGCCGCCGTCACCATCCGAGCCGCCTCTAACTTGCTGGTCATCCCCCCCTTGCTCAGACCAGAAAAGCGATCCCGGACCAACTCCCGCACCGAGTCGTCCCATGCCTCGATACAGGGCAACAACTGCGATGCGGGATCCTTCGGATCGCCGTCGAAGACGCCCGCCACGTCCGACAGGATTACCAATAATGGGGCCCGCAACACGTTGGTGACCAACGCGGCCAAACGATCGTTGTCGCCAAACGTTGTCATCAACTCGTCCACCGCCACCGTATCGTTCTCGTTGATGATCGGGACCGCCCCGAATTCCAGCAGGGAAAACAGGGTGTTCCGCACATTCAGATAACGCGTGCGATGGTGCAGATCTTCCGCCGTCAACAGAACCTGGGCCGCATGGCGACCATGTTTGCGGAACGTCCGATCGTAGGCCTGGATCAGATTCGTCTGACCCACCGCTGCCACCGCTTGCAGTCGGGCCAGATCGGTAGGCCGGCGGGCCAGTCCCAACAGACTCATCCCGGCGCCCACCGCCCCGGAGCTGACCAACACCACGTGCCGACCCGTCTCGCAGATCTGGCTGAGTTCCTCGGCCAGTCGTGCGATTCGTTGGGGGTCCAAATGCCCGCGGGCGTGTGTCAGCACGCGCGTTCCCACTTTGACAACCACCAGCCGAGCGGTCGCGGAAATCTCCTGTCGTACTAAATCCGGAAATAAAGACATCGTTGGTCTCGTAGCGTCCGCGAAGTGATCTCCCCGGGCCCTATTCAAATGCCGTCACGCGGTTTCGTCAAGTTCTGGCCCAAATGATGGGGGTATGCTGGAGGTTTTCGCCCAGTAACGGCAGATTGCAAGGCTTGGCGAAACAAGGTAGATTTTTGGAAATGGAAACAGCCCGTCCTCCGGTACGGTGACGGGGTTTTGCCTACCTTCATTTCGTGTTTTTACCTGCAGAATAGGGAGAATTCATGAGTCTTTCTCGACGAGACCTGTTGAAATATGGTGGTGCGGCGGCCGTAGCGGCCACCGTGGGCCGCCCCGTGTGGCAACCGAAACCGGTTCTGGCGGACGAAGCGGAGAAGAAGCCGATCCCCATCGGTTTGCAATTGTACTCCATCCGCCATCAAGCCCAGCAGGATTTGCCGGGCGTCTTGAAGGCGGTTGCCGAGATGGGTTACGAGGGGGTGGAGTTTGCCGGCTACTACGGCCGCACCGCCGAGGAAATGAAGCAGTTGCTGGATGATCATGGATTGAAGTGCTGTGGCACGCACATCGGCCTGAATGCCCTGACCGGGGACGCCCTGAAAGCCACGGTCGAGTACAACCAGACGTTGGAGAACCCCTACCTGATCGTGGCCGGCATGGGCCGCGGCTATACCGAATCGTTGGAGACGGTCCGCGAGAGGGCAGACGTTTACAACGAGATCGCCGAGCGGCTGGAGCCGTTGAACATGCAGACGGGCTACCACGCCCACGGGTATGATTTCCGGCAGATCGACGGGGAAACGGCCTGGGATCTGTTTTTCGAGCACACGCGGCCGGACGTGATCATGCAGCTGGACGTCGGCAACTGCATCGGTGGCGGGGGCGATCCCTACGCCACGCTTCGCCGCTTTCCCGGCCGTTCGGTCACCATCCATTTGAAGGAGTATGGCGGTCCGCCGGAAGCCGTGGTGGGCGAGGGCGATGTGGACTGGAAACAGATCATGGAGATCTGCGAAACCGTCGGCGGCACCGAATGGTACATTGTCGAGCACGAGCGGGGTGCGGGCGACCCGATGGACAATGTCCGCCGCTGCCTGGAGAACCTCCAGGAACTGCGCGGCTGAGGGATGTGCGGGGCAGGTCTGCACTTTGGAGTTTACCTCCGTTGCAGTACTCTCGACATGGGCCGTGCGGATCGACCCTCAAGCGCCTCCCGAGCATCGCTACAAGCCCACAAGAATTGGATACACGGTACGCGGCCAACATAGAGCCCCCCACATTATCTGGAGGGGCGCATCCCAGCCTGCACCTGGGCGGGGGTCCCGCACCCTTCAGGTTCCAAGCCGGGGCGAGCCGCTTGACGGGCAGTAAAGCGGGCTGCTAGTCTACAGGCTGGCACTCACCCATTCCGAGGTACCCATGATCCATCGTGTTCGCGTTCGGAACTTCAAGAGCATCGTCGACGTTACCGTCGATTTGTCGCCCGTCACCGTGCTGGTGGGCCGAAGTGGCACCGGCAAATCGAATTTCGTCGAGGCGGTGCGATTTCTGCGAGACGCGCTGTCTTCCCAGCAAACGACCCAGCAGGCATTTGAGCGATGTCGGCCCGCAACGGAGCCGGATGGCCCTACGGAATTTGAAGTGCACTTCTCGATCCTGGGCGTGGACGAGACGTTCCAGTACGAGTTGTCCATCGCGAAAGAAGGGCTTCAGCGCGTGCCGCCGATTGAAGAGCGTTTGACTCTGGGCGCCCAATGCCTCTTCCATCAGGCGGTGAAGGACGACCGGAAACGAGGCACGCGCCATTGGCTTGTCGAGCCCCAAGTATTCCCTGTTCCGAAGGCGGGTCCCCTGGCGCTAGGCCGGATTCCATCGGTCCCGGAAGTCGTCATTGCGTTCACCGCGATCACTTCGGGAATCGGCTGT
>SLEY01000687.1 GCA_007124535.1 Planctomycetaceae bacterium | reverse complement strand
TAGCCCCAACTGCGTATTCGTTCCAGATACTCCGGCAAGCGCGCCGCCAAATCCCACTGCAACAATTTCAAGGTCAACACCAGGCCTTGGACCTGGACCTGGCGATGGGTAACGATCGATTCCACACTGTCCAGCGTATGGCCGGGGGCGACGTTGGAATCGGCGAACAACCACTTGAACGCGCGGAACTCCCGCCGCTTCAAGTCCGCGGCCCGGGCCCGGATGGGCGTGAAGTGCGGATGCTCCAGCAGCAGGGGTTCCATTTCGGCCGGATCGATCCCCGTCACGTGCAGGCCCCGGTCCAAGAGGGCCTGGCAGGAGCCGCCCGGCGCGCTGCCCAGCTCCACACAGCGGTCCCCCCGAGTGATGGGCAACCGCGACCATAACAGGGCTTCCACCATTTTCAGATAAGCTCGCGAAACCGCCTCGGGCGGCAGATCGATCTTGGGAGTCCCACCCGGCCAGCGAGACGGGAGGCGGGAGCTGCGATGGTAGCCGATCCACCATTCGTCCGGAGTGACCAGTGCGCAATCCAAGATTCGCTGCCCGGAGCGGGCGACCAGATTCACTGGCAGCGCCCGATTTGGAAAGACCGCGGCAGGACGCTGGCCCGCGATCCGCCGCGCCACCTGGCGGGCCAACACCGAAACGCCGGGCTCAAAGTCCCCCTCACCTGGCAGTGCAACATCCCGCTGCCAGACGTGCAGATGCTCGATGTCCGGCGGGGCGAACCGCTGCCAAAGCTCGTCCGCCATCGCCTCCGCCCGCTCGCCACGAATCGAGCCCAGCGAAAAGCCCTGGGTCCGCGCGAAGGGCGAATCCAGTTGAAAATCCTCCGCCAGATCGTGGCCCGACGGCAGCTTGAAAGTCACAAAACCGGGACGGGAAAAGGCGAAGCGAAAACCGGGCTGCAAGCGCAACGCATCCTGCTTCAAGGCCGCTTCGGCGCCCCGCTGGCAAACCACGAACCAGTAGTCGCCCCGGGTCATCGCGCGGCCACCACCGGCGCACAGCTGGGACGCCAATCGATCAAATGCACCTCCACGCTCCGGCGCCCCCGATAATCGTTGATCACCGGCCGGAAGGCGACATCCAAGGCGCCTTCGATCTGAGCGATCTCCTCCGCCGCCTCCCCGCGGCCGAAAGCCACCCCGCGCAGCGTACAGCCATGATGCTTCAGCCGGAGCGACAAATGCCGTTCTCCCTGACCCATCCGCTGCGGGGGCGCGGCCAAACGGACCCCGCTGGCACAAATCACCGGTCGTGGGTTGCCCTGGCCAAACGGCGCCATCCGCTCAATCTCCGCCAGCGTCCCCGGCGTCAACTGGCTGAACGTCGCCTCCGCATCGATCCGGATCTCCGCAATCCGGTCCTGCGGCGCGATCTCCTCCGCCGCATGCTCGCAGAACGCCGCCCGAAACGCATCCAGATTGGCTCGCTCCAGCTTCAAACCCGCCGCCTGCCGATGACCGCCCTGCGACAGCAAATGCTCCTCGCACTGGAGCAAGGCCCGGTAAAGATCCAGACCGCCCGCCGATCGGCACGAACCGATCCCCGGCTTGGCCCCGACCCGGTCCCAAGTGATCAACACCACCGGCCGGTGAAACCGCTCGGCCAGACGCCCGGCCACAATCCCGATCACCCCCGGGTGCCAGTCCACGCCGTCCAACACCAAGGCGGAGTCGCCGTGGGGATCAAACTGCTCCCGAGCCTGCTTGAAAGCCGCCTGATAAACACTCCGCTCCAAACTGTCCCGGCTGCTGTTCAGTTGGTCCAGATACTCCGCCAAACTCGCCGCCCGATCCTCCGTGTCCGTGGCCAGCAATTCGACCCCCAATAACGCCTGGCCCAATCGTCCCGCAGCGTTCAAGCGCGGCGCCAGCGTAAAGGCGATATCCTCGCCACCCAAGGCGGGTTTCTGATCCAGACCGGTGATCTTCATCAATGCCGCCACACCGGGAACCGGCCGTTGACGAAGACTGACCAAACCGTGACGCACCAGCACCCGGTTCTCGTCCACCAAGGGAACGACATCCGCCACGGTGCCCACCGCCGCCAATCCCATGGCCGCCAACAGCAACTCCCGCATGGCCGGACTCACCCGTTTCGCTTGGCTCGCCCGCTGGCAGAGGGCCCAGGCCAATTTGAACGCCACGCCCGCCCCGCACAAACCGGCAAACGGATAATTGCCCCCCGGAAGCGCCGGATGAACCACCGCAGCCGCGGCAGGCAACTCCGGACCCATCTGGTGATGGTCCGTGACAATCAACTCCAAACCCAGTTGCCGAGCGGTCTCGGCCGGACCCCAACTGGTGATGCCGCAATCGACGGAGATGACCAGCGACGCACCCCGCTCGACCAACCGCCGCAATGCGTCGTCGTGCAGCCCGTAACCATCCTCCAGCCGACTCGGAATATAATAGCCGACATCCGCCCCCAGCATCTTCAAGCAGCGAAACAGAATCGCGGCGCCCGTCATGCCGTCGGCGTCATAGTCGCCATAGATCACGATCCGCCGTTCCGCGCGCACGGCGGCATGGATACGATCGGCGGCGTCGGCCAGTCCCGGCAGCTGTTCCGGATCGCGCAACGTGTTCAGTTTCGCTTCTAAGAACACCCGCGCGCAAGACGGGTCAGAAACCCCGCGACAGAGCAGTAACTGGGCCACCACCGGCGAGACTCCCGCAGCGCGCTCGAGGATCGCAACCTGCTCCGCATCGTGCGGTAAAATGCGCCAGCGTTTGTCCATCTCCTCCTGACTCCGGACAATGAAACCCCACGATCGCCGAAGGCCATGACCTTGGAATCGTGTCGGGCCAGCTTGGATCCAGCTATTTCTTCTTTTCGACGTGCAGCGTATGGCGTCGCAACCGGGGACAGTACTTTTTCAGACGCAGCTTTTCACCCCCCGGTTTGCGCCGCAGGCTGTAGTTGTATTCCCCGGTTTCTTCGCACACCAAAAAGACCGTTTCCGCCTTCTTCTTCGGTTTTGCCATCGAGATGCCCTCATGCAACGAACTGGATTCCCCTATTTGCGACGCTCAGTATAAGCGAAAACCGGGCTCGGGGGACAGGGGTTTACGGCGACGGTTCCAAAATCAGGAAATTCGCCCCGTTCGCCGCCACATCGACCGAAAATTCCAGACGCCCGTCCTCCGCCACATGCACCGTCCGGGGGGTGACTTGCAATTCGGCAAGCGATTGGACCTGAGCCACCTCGTCAGGGGTATAGACCACCTCCCGGGCTTGGATCTCCGCCGCTACCTCTTCGATCGCTCCTCTGACCTGAGGGTCCCGCGTCGCTTCGTAGACGTGCATCGCTGCGGTGAAGACGCCGGTCGGCACGTCGGCAAAGCGGGCAACCTCGCGAATGGCATCAATTTGGGTGGACGCCTCTCCGCTCTCCAACGCCGCGATGATTCGGGCGATCTCCTGGGCGTCGGGGCGCCGCAGTTCGGGACCGCCCGGCGACCGATCCCGCAACTCCCGCCCCAGATGGTAGTACGAGTTGTGATGTTGGTCGAAGCGGTATTGGGAGAGCCGGACGGAGGACCAGGGGACGGCGTCGATCTGCATGGTGATCTGGAAGGTGGCTGCCGTCCGCGATTGGACGTCTTGAGCGTGGTGGGAGTACAGCAGGATCTTGACGGCTTGTTCGGTTTCCGAGGCGAATCCCGACAGCACGTGGCCGCCGGCGGTTTTCTCCGGCAGGACCAGGTAGCGGTCGCCCATGCGTCCCAGCAACCCGAGAAAGTGCAGGATCGGCATGGCCACGGCCTGGTGGCGATCCGCCCGCCCATCGCCCGTTTCATCGACGGCGATCATTCGCGTGGCCGCGTTATGGCCGCCGAAATTCTGGTTGGGCCAGGGCCAGAAGGTCAGGATGCTTTCCCCAAAGGCGTAGCGCGGGTCGGTGGCCGCTTGCGCCAGCAGGCGGCGGGCGACATCGGCGCACCAGGTGGGGAAATAGCCGTTGCCCAGATAGCTGTCCGCGGCGGCCACGTCCGGCGGCGGCGTCCAATCCGGACAGGCTTCGAACGAGTTGACCCACAGGTCCCGGTAGAACTCGGGGTCGATTTCCAGCGCCAGCTGCTTGGCTCGAATCAGTTTGGCGGCCATCGTTTCGGACGCATTGTAGCTGTGGACCGAGATGAAATCGCACGGGCTGCCTTTGCCCGTTTCCGCGCATAATTGCTCGACACGCCGCGAACGCCGACCGTCCAACCGGGGGTCGGCCATCGCCGCGTTGTACGGCAACGCCCCCGCCCGCGTCGCATGAGGCGAACAGTGGCTGAGGAAGTCCGCCAGGATCGGATTCTCGATCCGCGTCCCAAAAATGGCGCCGATCTCCAACCCGCCGACACGCACCCGGTCGGAATCCAGGCCTCGGTCCTCGAAAGCCCGCAGGATCGCATCGACGGTGTAGTCATAAAACTTCTGCAATTGCTTCCAGTCGCCGCTGCGCCAGAACGCACGCGCCAAATCCGGTTCGTTCAAGACACTCCAGTAAAAATCCAGACACGCCTCGCCATACCGGTCGATCAGATGGGTCGTGAAAGCATGCACGACTTGATGGTACTGGACATAGTCTTTGGGGTAGGTCCAGTTCTGTCCATCGACGGACAGATCGCCGGGCGCGTCGGCGAAATTGACGACCAGCCGGCGGCCGAAACGGCGATGGGCGATGTCCCATTCGTGATTCAAACGGTCCCAGAAGTAGCGGGGCGTACCCGCCGGCTGGAATTTTCGCAGGTAACAGCCGCCAGCAGCAAACCATCCGGGCGCGTCGGGGTCCTCTTCGCGGGGCAACGGCTCCGCGTACTCGATCCGCCAGCCGCTGTCGGGTTCATCGAAAGCCGTCACCAGCAGCTGGGGTTCCGAGCCGCCGTCCTGGAGAATTTCCAACACCCGGGCCCGGGCGTGGTTCACGCCGTCGGCAATCAGGACTTCATCCCCCGGCTGGTAATCGGCCGAAAGCGGGCGGCCGGATTCGATCCCGTATTGTTCATGCCCGAAAAAGTCTTCGACACGCAGCAACCGGCCCTCGCCCCGCGGTTCGATGGCCACGATCCGCCGGGTCTCCAATTCGCGGACCACATTGGGCAGACGAGGGCAGAGGAATTGCGGCTGGTGTTGCATTCCGGTCGGCCAGAAATCCCGTTGCAGGCTCCACGCCCGCGTCACCGGCC
>SLEY01000546.1 GCA_007124535.1 Planctomycetaceae bacterium | reverse complement strand
GCGTAGACCAATTTTTGCACGCCCGTGTGATTGTTGTAGTAGTCGTAGTTTTCGACGCGAATTTGACCGTCCTTTGCCCGAATCGTCACCGCCGCGCGGAGCAGCCCGCTCTCGTGCTGGAACAGCGCCAGGGCCTCGTCGGCCAATTCGGCCGCCTGGTCCAGGAACATTGCGTTGCCGGTGGTCACGTGCGATTGGATCAGCCCGACCAGGACGTTGGCATAATTGCCCGGCATCAACGGCCACTCGCCGGATTCGCGGGCGTGGGGGCGATGGTCGAAGGCCGCCTGGCTCCATCGGGTCAACCAGTCGCGGAAGCGCTCCTCACCCGAGACCTTGTAAGCCAAAGCGATCATCTGTCCTTGTACCGCCTGGGCATTGGCGCTGTCCCAAGTCCGCTGGCCCGAGTCCGGGCCGATCGTCCGGCAGTAGGCCCGCAGGTAGGCCAGCGCCCGGTCACGCAGCACCTGAGCCGGTTCGGTTTCGGGCGCCAGCCGGTAGGCTTTCAGTTTCCAATACGGCTGTTGGGTCAGGACGTTTCGCGTCGTATGGCGGGGATCGGGAATCAATTGGCCATCCGCATCCATCCAGATGCTCCGCCAGGTCTTGTCGGTTTCCGGATCGCGGACGTTCCAGTACAGATCGGACAGGCCGCGCGCCCAATCCAGGTATTTGGCATCGCCCGTCATCTGGTAGGCGAAGGCAAATGTGTACATATACAGGCCGGCATGCCGTTCCCAGGCCATGTCTCGGGCTCCGATGGCGGGCGGGAAGGGCGGCCGCTGATCCGGGTTGCGGCGATCGAACAGCACGCCGTGTCGATTGAAGAAGAAGGTTTCTTCGCACTTGATGTGCCAGTCGAAAATGCCCTGGGCAAAGGCCAGGATGACTTCGGGGGCGAAATCCTCCATTTCACGCCAGGGTGGGGTGAAGGATTCGAATTCGTGAGCCCCGCCCCCTCCCGCGGCTCCGTACCATCGCCAAGGCTGATCGCCGAGCCGGTCGGGATCCTCCTCGCTGCGCAATTGCCAAAACGCATGCTGGCCCCAGGGAAACAGCCCGGTGGTCGGGCTCGGGCAATGCTGGCTGAAAAACCGCAGGTACGCATCCGCCGCCCGGGCATAGACCGGCTGGCCGGTCACCTCCGACAACCGATATTGAGCCCGCAACGTCAGGATATCCCACATCAGATTCGACCCGCCGAAGGAGTAGCGCTGCTGCGCGTATTCGTCGGCGCCCGGCGGCGCCGGAGGGCGTTGCTCGGGAAGCTGCAGGGTGGCCAGGTCCAGATCGGCCGCGTACATGGGCGAAGGCACGGAGCCGTAGCGGTCCCGGCCATGTTCGATCAGGGCGTCCGCAAAGGCCTGGACCGCCTCCAGAAAACGCGCGTCCGCCGAGGGGGCCACCGGCGGCGGATCCGCCCGGCCGGTCCCGGACCGAACCAGCCCCGCGAACAGCAGCGCCCCACCCAACCACACCGCCAATAACCGTCTCCCGCGTGATTCCGCCGGCATCATGATAGGCCTCCTATTCTTCCAGTCGGGTTTCCAGACCGCAGCGGTCTCCAGCGACGGCCAGATAGCCTTGCGGCGCCAAAGTGCTGAACGAGCGGGCATCGCCTCCGTAGGCGTCCACGGCGTACTCGCCGACTCCCGAATGCTCCCAGATCACTTCCGCGGTCTCCGCATCCAGCGCGTAGACATAAACCCCTTCGAAAGGCCAAATGCCGGCCGCCAGATACACGATCCCCTCATGCACCACCGGGCCGCCGCGCACCGGCCACATGCTGATCAGCCGCTCGTTCCCCAAGACCATCCGCTCGCCCGGCGCCGCGCGGAAACGCCAAATCTGCTCGCCCGTGGAAGCCGCCAGACAAACCAGATACCCGTCGTCCGAAGCCACGTACAGCCGCCCCTGGCTATAAGCCGGCGCCAAGCGCACCGGACCGCCGGTCGCAAAATCCCATTGAAACTCGCCCGTCGCCAGATCATAAGCCGTCACGCGGTCTGTCACCATCGACGGCACAAACAACCGGCCCTCCGCCGCCACCGGTTCGTACACGCGGTCGAAGGCCAGTTTGTCGCCGTCGTCGTGTTGCTCCGGCCAGGCCCGCCGCGGGGGCGGCAACCGGCGCACCCATTGCAGATGCAGCGAATCGGCCAACTCCTGCGGCACGCTCGCGCTGCGGCCGGCATCGTAACGCCACATCGGCCAGTCCTGCGAACCGGATTCCCCTGCCACCGCAGATTCCATGCTCGCTCGACAAGGTTCCCCCCCAAACGGCAAGCAACCCGGCCGCCCCAAATAGCAACAAAACGGTGTTCCACCTGGTCAGCAACATGCTGTCTCCCCTTGGCAGATGCTAAACTCCTGAAAACACACCCGACAGTCTATCAGCTCGGAGCCCGGGAAGCTACCGCGCACTCCGGCCACCGGCCCCGGGCGGCAGTGTGAGGCGAACTCATGCCAGTTGCGGGCAGAGCTGTTGGTAATGCTGCCACAGGTGGCGGGCGGCGTGTTCCGCTTGGAAAGCCGCCACGATTCGCCGGCGAGCGTTCCATCCCATTCGCTGGCGGGCGGCGGGGTCGCCCAGCAAATCGATCATGGCCGCCGCCAAGCGGTTCGGATCGTCCGGGGGCAGCAGGCGGGCGGCGTGCCGTTGCGGAGGAAAGATCTCGCGCGTCCCTCCGACGTCCGTGGCGATCACCGCCAGGCCGGACGCCGCCGCCTCCAGCAGCACCCGCCCCAATGGTTCCTGGCGGGCGGCATGCACCAGCAGCGTCAGCTCGTTCAGCAGCCGGGGCACGTCGTCCCGCACGCCCAGGAAATGGCAGCGACCGGCCAGGGGACCTCGACGGGCACGCTCCCGCAAGCGGACTTCAAAGTCGAGGGCCTCCTGCTTGCCCGAATAGCGGGCGCCGGCCAGCAAGAAATGCACCTCGGGAAGACGCGGGGCCACCCGGGCCGCCGCCGCCAAGTACACGTCCAGCCCCTTCCGCATCCCCAGCTGACCGATCGCGGCCACCGCCCGGCTCCGAGCCGGCAGACCCAATTCGCGATGCAACCAACCGGTGGGCGGGCGGGGTCGAAACGTCTGCACATCCACCCCGTTGTACAACACACGTACCCGACCCGGATCCAGGCCGGCCGCCACATACCAATGTCGCGTCGCTTGAGAAACCGCCAGCAGACGCGGGTGATCACCCAAGTCACTCCGCACGCGCCGGTTCACCCGCAGGATGTCCCGCAGATGGCCAAGACCGGGAATGCCCCGGGCCCGGACCACCGGCCCGCTCAAACGACTCATCGCCAGACTGTTGGCGTGGATCAAGGCCGGTCGGAGCCGCGAAATCAATTGATCCAGCTGGAGACGGCAGCGGTCCAGGGGCCACCGCCGACCGGCCGGATCGTGCCAAGACACGGGCAGGTAGCTCCTTCCCCGACTCCGTACCGCAACCGCCAGGGCGCCGGGCGGCCCCGCCCAGTGGATATCCAACGCCCGGAAAACCGGCTGATCCAACATCGCCAACAACGAACGCTCGCCGCCGTGCAGCGAAGGATACTCGCACAGCACCAGGACGCGGGGCGGCCGGCTCACGGCGTCTCCGCAACCGCCGCGATATCCTGCGAGGAACCGCCGAGCGCTTCCAGCAACTGGCCGGCAAAGTCGCCCAATTCGCCCAACACCTCGTCGCGCGACGCCTCCGCCGCACGTGCCATCCGCCGCACAAAAGCCGAACCGACGATCAGCCCGTCCGCCACCGAAGCCAGCCGGCGGATATGCTCCGGACGGCTGATCCCGAACCCGATGCAGATCGGCAGATCCGTCTCGCCCCGAAGCCAACCGACTTGGTCCACCAAATCCGGCGCCAACTCCGTCCGCTCGCCCGTAACGCCCGTCACCGACACGAAATACAGGAAGCCACTGGACTGGGCGGCAATCCGACGGGCACGCGCCGGCGGGGTCGTGGGGGTGACCAACTGGATCAGACTGAAATCCTCGCCACGGCAGATCGCCGCCAATTCGTCCGCTTCCTCGACGGGCAAATCCGGGACAATCGCCCCCCGCACTCCCGCCGACTTGGCCTCCGACACATACGCCGCCAAACCGCGACGGTAGAGGATCGCATAACTGACCATCGTCACGATCGGCATCGCCAGCCCCGGCGCGGTCCGCCGGACCATGTCCAGCACGTCCGGCACCCGGATCCCGGCCGACAGCGCCCGCGTGTACGAAGCTTGAATCACCGGGCCATCGGCGATCGGATCGCTGTACGGCATGCCCAGTTCGCATAAATGGCAACCCCGACCGTCCAGCGTGCGAAGGACGTGCGAAGTGAACTCCAGATCCGGATCGCCCGCCGTCACGAAAGGCATCAACGCCTTGCGCCCTTGGGCTCGTAGGTCAGCAAACACTTGATCGATGACAGACATTTCGCTCACATCGCTATCCCGCGGAGCCGGGCAATCTCGGCTGCGTCCTTCTCGCCGCGTCCCGACAAACACACCAAAACCACTTGATCCGCCGGTCGCGTGGCAGCCAATTGCATGGCCTGCCATACGGCATGGGCGGATTCCAAAGCCGGCAGAATGCCCTCGCATGCCGCCAGGGCCTCGAAAGCCTCCAGCGCCTGCTGGTCATCACAGGTCAGGTATTCGACCCGACCCGATTCCTTCCAGCCGCTATGCTCCGGACCCACGCCCGGATAGTCCAAACCGGCCGAAACCGAATGAGCCGGACAGGTCTGACCGTCCGGATCCTGCATCACAAAACTGAAACTGCCGTGCAGGACTCCGGGGGCCCCGTAATTCAACGGCGCCGCATGATCGCCCACCTCAGCGCCGCGCCCCCCCGCCTCGACGCCTACCATCTGCACCGTGGAATCGGCTACGAAGGGGTAAAACATCCCCGCGGCATTGCTGCCACCGCCCACACAGGCCACCAGCGTATCCGGCAATCGGCCCAACCGCTCCAGGCACTGCCGGCGCGTCTCGCGCCCGATCACCGACTGGAAATCGCGGACCATCGTCGGAAACGGATGCGGACCCACCGTGGACCCCAGAATATAATGCGTGGTCTCGACGCTGGACATCCAATCACGCATCGCCTCGTTGATCGCATCCCTCAAAGTGCGGGAACCGCTGGTCACCGACCGCACTTCGGCGCCCAGCAGCCGCATGTTGAACACGTTCGGGGC
>SLEY01000033.1 GCA_007124535.1 Planctomycetaceae bacterium | reverse complement strand
GCCCGCCGGGCGGCCTCCCGGGCGGCGGAAACCGCCGGCAGCAGCAACCCGACCAGCATCCCCGTGGTGGCGTAGTCGGTTCGTACCTCGATCTCCAGACGATTGTCCTGCCGCACCGGCCGCAAGCCTTTCTCGATCGTGTCGGCAACCCGAAAGATGTATTGCTGCATGGCCCGCTCGGAAGGATCCTCGACATCCGGTTGCCAGTCCTGCATCACCTGGCCCAACAGCATCTGTTTCCCGAATCCCAAAGCCTGAACGACCGCCGCTTCCAACTGCTCGGCGGCGGCCCCGTCGGTGGCGATCAATTGCAGGCGGGGGCCCGTGGGGGCCGCGCCCGGTTCCGAGCCGAAATCCACCGTGGCGATCACCGCTTCCAACTGTTCGAGTCCCTCGCGCAACGGCTCCAGCGGCGGCGGGATCGGCACGTCGGCCGTCATCTGCCGGATCAGATCGTGCAACGGTGTCACGGCCAGAACGGCGGTCACATGATGCTCCATCGGGGCGCTGGCCAGGCGCTCGAGCAGCGGACTGCTGGTGTCTTCCGCCGTGATCATCGCCCGCAACAAAGGCTCCGAACCGACCAGCAGCGTCTGGGGGTCGATCTGGCAGAAGTTGGCCTCCCTCGGCCACTGCGCTCGCCGATAGGGCACCTCGTCCACCGTGGCCGCCTCCGTTCCCGCCAGCCAGGACTCCGCCACCGTCTGCGGTTCTTGGAAACGCAGGATGATCCCCCAATCCGGTGGCGTTTCTGGCGTCGGGGCCGCGGCGAGGGCGATTACCGTTTCCAGAGCCAACAGATCGATGCCCCATTCCCGTTGGCCTTCGACCTGAATCACTTCCCAGGGCAGCAGTTCCAGTTCCGGTGATTCCAACAATCGCTGCGGATGCACGACCACCGCTGCGACCGCGTTGGCCGGGACATGGGAAAGATCCAGGGATGGGTCGGCGCCGTCCACTTGCGGGGCGAATCCCGCCAGGATCACGCCAATCCACAACAACCGTTTTCCTTGCATTCCGAACATCGCCAGGTTCCCCTTTTTCAACAAGACAAGACGCGCGAGATTTCCGATGAAAAGCTTGGCCGCGCTGGAGCGAACCTCCATTGTAGACGGCGGTTGCGTAAGCCTACAAGCCGTTCATGGGGGCGGTGCGAGTCCGACGCAGCACCCACGAGCCGCAAGGGCAGCACGGCGCCGGCGACCCGGATTTCCTGAAGCGACGGGGCGACGCGGGCCGCGTTAGGATACCCCGATCAACTCGGCGACGGCATCGGTGTCAAGCTCGATTCGTTGGACTTGGTAACCCGCCTTGTTCACGTCACGGACTGCCGAACGAATCGCTTCTTCCAACGACGCCGCTTCGCGATGGAACGTGCTCCACACCTGACCGTCGCGACTGGCGGGCGATGCATCGTCACAACCCGCTTCAAACAGGGCATCGGCCGCGTCTTCGGTGATTTCCGTCAAACCCACCAGGTACAGCGTAAAATCGTACTTCATCATGGAAGGCCTCCCTCGTTCATTCGGCGCGCAAACGCAGATCACACTTCCTCCGCATGCGGGCACCGGTCCACCTGTCTGCGAATGTCCTTCGCATGATCCTCCGGATGACGGGGTGTCGAATACACCGGCTGGCGACATCCACCCGCCAAGCGACAACGCAACATGCCGAAAAGGTGGCCGCGCGATACTGAAAAGGTCCACCCATTTCGTTCGGCGTAGCTGATGGCCTCCCGAATATGCTTATTTGGATGCCTCGCCATCTTTGCAATTTAATCCATCCCTTCCGGAAGTGCAAGTGGGGTACGCTGGTTCTGCGGTCCGGACATCCTGATGCCGATGTAGTACTGCCCACCGGGGCACTTCGGCAAGATGGTACGTCCGGTAGGATTCTCCCCTGCTCAGCACGGACGCTGAATGCCGGCGAATAAGAGGTTGGACCGGCGCCGCGGTGACGGTCCTCAGAGCCGTGGTCAGGGAGCGTCGATTCGGAGCCTCGGCCTTAGTAGCGGAGCGTCTGCGGCGAGCCCGGCGTGGATTGGCCGCGAAGTATGGGCGTGGTGTTCAGGGAACCGTCCGATCGGTCGGGCGGTTGGGGCGACGGAGTCGAGGCGGGGGGATCGGTAGCAATGTGGTGCGGCTCGGGTTCGCGAGGCCGCTGGTTCGCAGTCAGGTAGTCCAGTAGCTCGCGGGAGGGTCGATCGAAGACCAGCAGGGCGCCGGTGTCGTGGGGGTCGGATTTGGAGCGCACGATGCAGATGACCTCGGTATCCTCGCCGGCGTTTTCGATCCAGGCGGCCAGCGAAGCCGGCGTGGTTTTCGGTTGGGGAGCGGTGCCGGGCGGCACGGGCTGCAGCGGAGTCGGTTGGGCCACGTCGGGCCGTTCTTGGGGCGGCGTACGCGGCATTTGTTCGGGCATGTTCGGGGGAGGGCTGGGCTCCGACGTCCGGGGTTGCTCCCCGGGGCCGCCCAGCGCCAATTGCATGTTCTGTTCCAGCACGGTGGCGGGCAGATTGGCGGCCAGGTGTTGGTGCAGCACGGGCAGCGCCGCATACAGGCCTTCGTCATCTCGAGGGTCCGCCGCGTTGCAGACCCCGATCAACTGGCCGTCGGAGGAGAACAGCCCCCCACCGCTACGGCCGATCACCGGCTGGCCCGCCACCTGGATGTTCGCCGGTCCCAGGAATTTGTTCAACGAAGTAATGTGACTGGGCCAGACCGTGGGGTCATTGCCCCGATCGCAACCGATACTGAAGACCCGATCGCCAGCCTGGATCGAGTGATTCGGGGGCGCCACACGCACCGGACGGACCCGCATCCCGGGCCAGATCGCCACCAGAGCGACGTCCTTTTCCAGATCGTAGGCCAACAGTTTGCCGGGCACCGGGTTCTGCGCCCCCGGGGCAAACAGATCCACGCTGATCTTGCCCTGCCCGGAACACTCGCGGAACAGATGCCCGCAGGTGATCACCAGCGCCTCGCTTTCCTGGGCATCGATAATGGTGCCGGTTCCGTAGCTACTGCCGGTGCGGTCTTCGATGCGCAGGCGGACGGTGGCTTCCAAAGCCCGGCGTTGCGGATCGGAGTCCGTTTGGCGATCGGCGGTCGGCAACGGGCGAGACGGAGTCTCTTGGTGCGATCCGTTTGTCTGGGTGGCGTCGCCCGCTTGCGAACCGGCTTGCCCGAGCATCTGCCGTAGCCGTTCGTAGCTGGCCGGACCGACCACCCGGTCCACCGGCTGGCCGTCGACCGCCACGATATAAGTAGGCACCCGGTCCACACGGTACCGCCGCGTCATCTGCGGTTCGTGCTGGACATTTATCCGTCGAACGGGATGGCCTTCGGAGATCAGCCGCCGAATGGTCGGCTCCATCGATTCGCAGGCACTGCAGGAATCGGCGTAGAAATCCAGCAGCACCGCTTGCCCGGGGCTGGCAAGGGCCATCAGCAGGGCAAGCGATTGGAGCGTGATCATCGTTTCCCTCCTTGGAAAGCCGATGAGCGGAATGGGGTTTTTGTCAGATCCGTCTGCCAAATGGTGGCGCGAAATGGAAAAAGTTACAAGGCCAATTTTGCCCGTTCGCTCCGCGATCCCGAGAATTTTTCAGGTAATGTCCTTCAACCACTCCTTGATGATGGCGATTTCCGGGACACGGCAGGTGGATTTCAACACATAGCGAGCGATCATCACCGCGGGGGTCTGGACGGGGGCGACGCCAAAGGAGGCGATCTTTTCCGGATCGGTGATGGCCAGGACCTGGGCGTCGGCTCCCAATTCGGCCACCGCCCGCCGGCATCGTTCGGCCAACTCCTGAAATTCGCCCTGCCCGTCCCCCAGCACGTACAGCGAGGCTTTGCGGCGGGCGATCTTCATGCGGAACTTCTCGTTGATCCGATCCTGAATGGCTGCGATCAACTGGTCACGCGGGGGGATGCGGGAGACAAATCGGATCTTGCCGTCGATGCAGATCGTCGGGACGTTGCGAACCATCAACGACGTCATGAACACCAGCGATTCGCGATATTTGATCTTGTGCTCCCGCCAGACGACAATGCCTTCGAATTCCGGTGCGACCTGCTTGACGGCGTCCACCATGTACTGGCAGGGCGCACAGGCTTCGGAATCCAACGTGATCACGTCCACAATCACCTTGTTGGCCTGGCCATATTCACGCATGTCCAGGTGATCTTCGTCCACCTGATCGGACAGCGCCGTCCGGACCACCTCTTGTTGATACGGATCGCGCACCATCCGGCCTACCGCTTCCAGATTCTCCGCGGGTGTGGCGTAGGGCAGATCGCAACCGGGAGCCAAGACAAAGCCCTGCTGCCCTCCGATTTCCAGGCAGGCCAGGGCGTTGCGCTGGGCATCCAAGGGGCTGCCCAGCAGCAGCACGCTGGTCAGTTGGAGATTGCCGCCGAAGCTGATTCCGCGTGGCAGGCAGACATCCCGGACATACTGCAGCGGAATGTTCTCGTCCACCGAGATGTTGTCCGGCCGGCAGTCGCACATGGCTTCGATGTTCTGCTGGGCATGCCCACAGACGAAGAAGGAACTCCGGCCACCCTGCTGACGGATGTGGGCAAAGATCTCGCTGGCAAAGCGACCGACGAATTCCCGAAACTGCTCCGGACCGATCTGGCTGGTCATCGGATCCACCATGGCGATCACGGCACAACCGGCTTCCAGATAGTAATCGCACATGGCTTGGGTCACGTCACGGCAGAAAGCCATCACGCGGCCCACATACTCCGGGCGATCGAACATCTTCATGAAGATCCCGGTGCCCATCAGATGCAGGGCCAAAGTAAACGGTCCGGTGACCAGCCCGTAGAACGCGATGTCCGGATGGCGTCGCGACAGCTCGGCGGCCACCGCACGCACCGTCTTGATCCGACCCGCGTCGGCCCCCGGTACGCGAAGCGCTTCCAGCCCGGTGTCGAGGGCCAAGGGATGATTGCACACGGCCGGAGGCGCTTCGTCACTCCATTTCAACTCGCAACCCAGAACCTCGGCCTCGATCTGCAGGTCGAAGGCGACCGGGATGCCATCCGGCTGATAGCGAGCGATCGCCGCTTCCACGCCGTCGATCAACAGCTGCTCCGATCGCAGGTATTCTCGGGCCGGGACACCCAGCAACGCTCCCCCATGGCAGCCGACGAAGGGTACCCAAGGAGCGCGATCCACCGCTTCACAGCTCAACGT
>SLEY01000618.1 GCA_007124535.1 Planctomycetaceae bacterium | reverse complement strand
TCGGGGGCCAATCGCCCAAGTGCGGCAACGCGTTGTGCAGCAGCCGGCGGAAATCGTCCCGCTTCAGGAAATCGCTGCTCTCGGGTTCCAAAGCGGCGTGCCAGACCAGCACCGGACCGCCGGGCCGTTCCAGCCGGGTGCACAACGGCTCGCCTGTCTGGAAAGTTGCCAGCAGCTGGACCGGTTCCGCATATTCCAGAGCCGCCGCCCGTTCGAACACCGTCTCGGCGACCCGTACGCCCGCTAACGGATGCCGCGCCCCCGACGGCTCCCCCGCCGGCGACAAATCGCCGTTGCCCGCCGATTGCGCCTGAAGCGGGCTTCGGTGCGGATCGGCCACTCGCCACCCATCGCTATCGTTGCGAGGGTCCAGAACCAACACACCGCCCGCGGGCAACCGTGCCGGCGCCACGCGGTGAAACACATGCACCGCCGCTTCGTCCCACGCGTCCGGAAAAGCGGAGTCCGTCTCGACCACCACCCCCGGGACCGACTGCAACACGTCCTGAATCTCCGACCGGACCTCCGACGGTTCGGCAATCAAGCGTACGGGCAGCGGTCGCCAGCCGTCCAGCGGCAGTGTGACCCGATCGTCGTCCGGCGAGCCTTCGTAACGCAAGAACGCTTCCAGCCGGGTGGGCTCCTCAGTGGCCACGGTTGCCAGCCGGGCCAGCTGTTCGCCGGCGGCCAGCTGCACGGGGATCGTCGCGGTCACGGCGCCCTCCAGCCCGATCTCCACTTGACCGCGGATCGGCTGGGCCCCCTGGTTGGTCACCTCGACCAGCACGGCATACTCACCCGGCTCGGACAGCCAGGGCCGGGCTGCCAGCCGGGTGATGGCCGCGCGGTGCGGCTGGCCACCCAGCAGGACCAGCCGCACGTCGGGCGCCGTGGCCAACTCGGCGGCTTCCTCAAACGCGCCATCGGTCAACACCACAATCTCCGGGTTCGGCTGGTCCTGCAGCATGGCCCGAGCCATGCGAACCGCTTCGATCACTCGCGGGGGGCCCGACGGCGGTTCCAACTCGCCCCACGCCGCATGCTGGTCCCCCGGCGACTCGCCCAACCGCGTGAGGATGCGAACCGGGCTACCGGCCGCCAGAATGGCCAGACGGTCCGCGGGCTGAAGGTCGTCGATCAGCAGCGCAGCCTGGTCACGCAACGCATCGAACCGCGAGGGGGACCCATCGGCCGTCTTCATACTGGCCGATGTGTCCAGCACCAGCACCAGCGAGCGGCGGCGCGCGGCTCGTTCGATGGAATAGGGACCGGCCAGTGCGGCGACCAGCAGCAACCAGGCCAGCAGGAGGATGGTCAGGGACATGGCGGCGCGCAGCCGGGAGAGTAGCGAGCGGCGGGCGAGGGCCCGCTGCCAGAGATGGAACGTGGCGACCGGCGCCGTCCGCCCCGCCGATCGCCACACGTACAGCGCGACCAGCACGCCGGCCCCCACCAGCCATACGAACGCTCCTGGATGCTCGAAACCCATCGCCCTCACCTCGATCCCGCTTGCATCCGGCTGGTCGCCGTGCGGATCATCGCCAAAATCGCCCGTTCGATCGGCACTCGGGTCCGCGTCGGATGCCATCCGATCCCGCGGCGGGCGCAGAAGCGGACGCAGCCGGCGTTGAATTCCCGCACCACCTGGCGGTAGTTCCGCCGATCCGCCTGGTCCAGCACCACGGATCGTGTATGGCCGCGCCCCACATCGTACAACTGCACCGGGCCGGTGAAATCCGGATCCGCCTCGCGATCGTCGATCACCTGCAGCAGGTACGGCTGGAAACCACGGGCGACCAAGCGATCGACGGCCGTTTCGAAACCGCCCGGATCGAACAGATCGCTGATCAGGATCACCAGCCCGCGATGGGGGCGACGGCGGACGAAATCGTCGATGGCCGTTCGCAGATTCGCGCCCTCGGGCTGGACCGTCAACGCGTCCAGGAAACGCAACAGGCCCGGCAACTGCTGCCGCCCGCGCGCCGCCCGCCGCTCGCCGATCACCCGATCCGTCACTCCGGCCAAGCCCACCCGGTCCAGACCGCTCAACGCCATCGCAGCCAACGCGCCGGCCAGCCGCCGAGCCACATCGAACTTGACCGGCCGGCCCAACTGCATGCCGGCGGAACAATCGACCAGCAGGTCCACCACCCGATCTTCGCTGCCCCGATACTGGCGGGTCAGCAGTTCGTCCGTGCGGGCGCACAGCGGCCAGTCGACCGCGCGGAAGTCATCGCCACAGGTATAGTCGGCATGCCCCACCAACTGGCTGCCCCCCGCCCAGCGCCGCTCCAAACGGCGGCCCAGGAACCGCGCTCCCCAAGCGCGGCGGCCCACGTCGGCCAGGTACGCAACACGTCGTCGAAAGCGGGCGTCGAACAGGGTCATCACTTCACGGCATCCAAGATTTCGGACAAGATCCCGTCCACTCCCGCTTCCTCCGAATGGCCTTCGAAATTCAACACGACCCGGTGCCGGAGCGCCGGGACCGCCAGACGGCGGACGTCTGCGGGCGAGACCTCCGCGCGGCCGTCGGCCAGCGCCGCCACCCGCGCCCCGAACAGCATCGCCTGGCCACCCCGCGGGCTGGAGCCGCGCAGCACCAGACGCCGCGTGGCCGCCGGCGCCGAAGCATGCGGCGGGTGCGTGGCCATCAGCAGACGCACGGACAATTGCAGGGCCGCCGGGGAGATCGGCAACGAGCGCACGCCCTGCAGCAGCGCCGCCAGACGCGAACGGTCCAGCACCCGGGCCAGCGGCGGATCCTCGGCCGCCGTGATCCGCAACAGGATCGCCTCCAACGACTCGCCCTCCGGTTGGTCCAGCCGGATCTGGAAGAAGAACCGGTCCAGCTGGGTCTCGGGGATCGGGAACGTGCCTTCGATGTCACCCAGACTCTGCGTCGCAATCGTGAAAAACGGCACGGGCAGGCTGTAACGCTCGTTCGCCACACTCACCGCCCGCTCGTCCAACGCCTCGAACAACGCCGCCTGGGTCTTGGGAGTCGCCCGATTGATCTCGTCGGCCAGCAGCAGATTCGTGAACAGGGGCCCTTGCTGGAATTCGAAGCGCCGCCGGCCCCCCGATTCCATGATCACGTACGTCCCGATGATGTCGGTGGGCATCAGGTCCGAGGTGAACTGGATCCGCCGATAGTCCGTTTCCAGCAACGCGGCCAGTGCCCGTCCCAACAGCGTCTTGCCCACCCCCGGCGGGCCCTCCAATAACACATGCCCGCCACCCAAGAGCGCGGCCAGCGTCAGATCCAGGGCCGGTTCCTGACCCACCAGCACCGCGCCCAACGCGCCGCGCAGCTGCTGGTAATCGGCGCGCAGCCCCTCCAGGTCCAATTCGTGTTCGCTTGTCGCGTCGCCGCTCATCGTTCGGGAACCTCCGGAAAGCTCAATCAAAAGGCACGAAAATCAGCACAATCATGGCTCCCACTCGCGCAGGACTTGGGACGCGTGCCGGCGGACGGCGAGGCTCTCGTCTCGCAGCGCGCGGCGCAGCAGCGCCACCGCCCGGCTGTCGTCCGGCCCGAAGAACAGGCGAGCGAAGATGCGGAAAGCCGCGGCACGAACCTGCGGATCGGGATCCTCCATCGCCGCAAACAAACGAGGGCGGAGCGCCGCGTGCAAGGCCGCCAAGTGCGGGCTGGCCAGCTCCTCGGGAAGATAGGCTTCCACCCGGACCAGCGTTTCGATCGCCGCCCGACTCGCTAGCGGGTCCGATCCGCCGGCAACCTCCAATAGCATCGGCAGGGACAGCAAACCCAACCGGGCCAGCCCCTGCTGGGCCGCCTGCCGCACCTCGTCCCGCGGGTCCGATAACCGCGCCACCAGCGGCGGAACGGCGGTCTCCAAGACCAGCCGAGCGGTCTCGTGAAACCGATCCGGATCGCTGTCCGAACGGTAAAACAACTCCTCCCGCAACCGGGCCAGCAGCTGACCCAAAGCATAAGCCGCAGGGCGAGCCCCCTCCGCTTCCGCATCGCTCAACGCCCCGGCCAGCGGCGCCAACTGGGATGGCCCCAGACGAACCAGCACGTCCGCTGCCGCCCGCCGGACATCCGACTGAGGATGCTCCAGGGCGGCGAGCAACGGGTCCCCGGCGACCGAGGCCGCCGAACCCATTTCGCCCAAAGCCATCACTGCCTCATAAGCGGCCGGCTCCGCGGGGCGTGTCATCGCCGCGAGAAAATCGATCATCTCCGACCGACCCTCGATCCGCCACAACGCCAATGCCGCCTGGATGCGGTACAACGGGTCCTCGTTCTCCAGGGCCCGCTCCAACGCCGGCGCCGCCGATTCGGCCGCCGGACCGATCCGACCCAAAGCCCGCGCCGCCAACCAACGATAGGTCCGCAGCGCCGCATAGTGCGCATGATCCCGCGGCAGATCCATCGGGGTCACGATCGCCGGGACCGTCTCGGCCGCCTCGGCCCCGATCCGGCCTAAAGCGTCCACCGCCGCATGCCGGACCTCGAGCGATGGCGAGCGGAGTGAACGAACCAGTTCCTCTTGAGCCACTTCGGCCGATTCCCCCAAATAGCCCAGAGCCGCCGTCGCCGCTCGGCACTGAGCTTTGTCCCGCTCCGTGTCGCCCTCCACGTGAGCGGCAAGCACCTCCCGCCACTCCGCAGCTGTCCGTCCGGCGAATCTCGCTTCGTCCGCCGCCAACCCACCTCCCCCCCAGACGACGGAAAGCGCCAACAGCGGACACACGACTAACCAGCGGAAACGGTTCACGTCAACGAATATCCTGAAGGGAGAACCAAACGGCGGAGCCCACCGCCGTACCCAGTATGCTTCACTCGCCCCACCACGGCCAGAGGCGCGGTCCAAGAACTCGACTACTCGCAACCGCCGCAGTCCGATTATTCCTCCAGCCGGCCCGTTGAATCCAAGGCGACTGCCACCAAATCCGGGAAAGCTACGTCCTATGGCGATCCATTAGGTAACCCATATTGCAGGTCAAAGTATTTGATCCCATTTTCTTTCTACATCAATCCTCGTTCCTATGCAGGGGATTCGGGCGGTTTTGGAGTGCGGTGGCTCGACGCCGCCTTCGTTTTGCGTCCGCTTTGCATTCAATGGCCCGCTTAAAGAGGTAAAACCTTCATTTGTGACCGTCCCCCTTGAACGCGTATTGACCGAAGTGGTTTTCGGTGAATCAGCGTTTTACCCCTTTAAGCGGGCTATTGTTGGTAAAT
>SLEY01000333.1 GCA_007124535.1 Planctomycetaceae bacterium | reverse complement strand
TTTCACACATGAAACTCCTGCATCGTTTTCAGTTGATGCGGTTCCTTTCATGGGACGCGAAGCGTCCGAGCTTGCGTTCCCACGCGGAAGCGTGGGAACGATGCCCTGGGAACGATGCCAAGTCCACGTTTTACCCCTTTAAGCCGGTCATTGTATCAAAATCGCCTTGTGACCCCTATTTACGGCTCCTCGGCGACTGGCAGCATTCGGGTGGTCCAGGTGGCCCCGACGATGCTGCCGTGATTGCCGGATTCGGACAGTTCGTTCAACCGGTTCCCCTGGCCCTCGCGCATGGACCAGTAGGCGGTCAGATGGGGTTCCTGAGCGGACAGCGGTTCGTGCATGTCCTGCAGCGCCTGGGCGGCGGTGCGGGCGGTCCGCCAAAAGCGGACGGGTCCCAAATCGCCGCAGATCTGAAAGCGGCCGGCATCGCCGTCTTTGCCCAGGAACAAGTCGTCGGTCGTGCCGATGGCGCCCGGCGGGGTCACCGACGCTTCGTGCCAGGTGTCCGATCCAGGATCGTAGACTCGCAGGATCTGGCGATCTTCCTGCCGATCGACCACCGCCTGGACGAAGACCCAGCGATCGTAGATTTCGGCGATCGGCCGATCCGCTTGGGTGTCCGTCCGCTGGCCCTGGTCATCGCGGAGCATGAAGTTCCATCCATGCCCGCGGCGCATGCCGACGTAATAGCCGTTGGGCGAGCGTTTGGCGAGGATCAGGTCCCAGCCATCGCCGGCATCGCCGGCCGATTCCAAGCGGGCCCAGGCCTCGAAGGTGAAACTGTCGGAGCCGGGGTTCAAGGCCGGGTGATGGGGGACATGGACATAGTGGTTGTCGAAGGCCAGGGCATAGCGGTCGCTGGGGACGAACGTTCGGGTTTCGCCCGTAATGGTTCGCTGGTCCACTTTTGCTACGGCCTGAAATTCATAGCGAGTTTCGAACTGGAGATCGTCCAGCGCCGCGTGGAACGGGCCGCTTTGGCGGATGGTTTGCGGGGGCGTTTCCGCCCACTCCGCCGCCCCCGCTTCGCGCCAGCGGAAGAAGGCGGCCACCGAATCCGCGTGTTCGACCCGCGCCACGTCGCCCGCCAGCGTCGCCGCCCGGCGGGCGATCGCCGAGACCGGCAGTGTCGCCACCGTCGCCTCGGTCGTCAGCAACTCGATCCCGCTGATCACCGGAGGGGCGGAAGACTCGGAGGCCGGCCGCAGTGCGATGTCCAGCGTCCCCTCGGCATCGACCGTAAATTGGCGGACCAGACCGCGGTCCGGCCCCCCAGCCGCTTGGACCAGGTCCCAGTTCTCCAGCACCGTCTCGCCCTGCAGCAGGACATCGAACACGCGCTGCCCCGCTTCTTCCAGCCGGGGTTCGGCGAAATGCAACCGGACCCGGTAGCGGGCGTGTTCCAAATTGCCGATCTCGATCGCGGTCACCCCTTCACCGCCCGAGGCGGCCACCCAGGACGGGCCCTCCGAGGCCTGGATCAGCAGCCCGTGCT
This sequence comes from Planctomycetaceae bacterium, assembly GCA_007124535.1. Taxonomy (GTDB): domain Bacteria; phylum Planctomycetota; class Planctomycetia; order Pirellulales; family Pirellulaceae; genus SLMF01. The sequence goes on along the minus strand of SLEY01000333.1, from coordinate 3,721 downwards.
TGCGATACCAATCCACCGTGTCCGGCTGGACCCGCACGTCCAGTTCCGGTCCGGGGGCGCCGCCCGGCGGCGTTTCCACCCACAAGGTTCCGTCCTCGGCCCGGCGATTCCCCGGAGCGCCCAGATTGATGCCCACGCGGGCAATCGGACGATTCGAACGCCCCAGCGGATTGGCGGTCCACACGTCCATGTGCGGCATGTGAATCATGGCCAGCGAAGTCTGCTGATGGTACGAACAAGAGCAGGTGCGGGTGTAATCGGGCGCATTCAACACGCCGTTGGCGGGGATCAGATTGTTGGTACAGCCCGAGCGGAAACCGCCGAAGCTGCCCGTTCCGCCATCGGATTCCAGATCGGCGAACCCGGCCGCCCCCGAACGGAACAACAGCAGGTTCTGGCTGGCATTGATCGTGTTGCAACCATAGGTTCGCCAGTAGAACCAAGGTTGCGGTTCATCGGTCAGCGGGTGGCGGCGCTGGCGGTCTTGGCCGGTCAGCAGGTCCAGGGCCCGGTTCTGGCCGCTGCGGGCCGTGATCGCCAGGATCACCGTACGGTCGCGCAGCGCCAGCGGGCCCGCATAGCGAACCGAACGCTGCCAAAGTGGGGCGCCATCCTGGCCGCGCAAGGCGGTGATCCGGCTGTTCGGTTCATCCGGCAGATCCCGCAAACCGCCGCGGCGACCGGCTTGCAGCAGCACGTCATGCTCTTCGGAGTAGCCCAGCCACGTTCCGAAAACGCCGTTCGTGGTCCGCCACAACTCTTCGCCCGTCCGCGCATCCAGTGCCAGGATCGTGGGGCTGTCCGGTTCCCTGCCGCGGCGGGCCAACGCCTCCAAGGCTTGGTCCGAAAGGCCGTCGATCACGAACATGCGACCGGCGGCCGTCACCACCGCATTGTGCCGGAAACCGACGTCCGCCGCACGCGTCCATAACACCTCGCCGCGGTGCCGGTCCAATACGACCAGCCGGCGACTGGACGTGGCATTCCAATCGCGACCTTTGATGTCCGCCATGCGAGGAAAACGGGTACCTAAACCGTCCTCCTCGAATACGTGCGGTTCGACCGTGGTGATCACCAGATCCTCCCAGACGCTCAAGTGGCCCCAATCGGCCGCATCCCGGTCCTCGTCCGCCACCGGCAACATATACTGCTCGCGGATCGCACCGCTTTCCGGATCCAGACACAGGATGCGGGTCCGATAGCGGACGTAGATCGTGTCGGGCAACGACACGAAGGGGCTGCCGATGTAATTGGCGCCCAACCCGTCCCGCGTGTGCATGAACACCGATCGGCCCTGCTGGTACTGGGCTTCGAACTCGAGGTCCGTAAAGGGATGGCCCAGACCGGGAAATTCGGTTTGCCACAAAGTACGGCCCGTGTACACGTCGCGCGCGCTCAAACTGTCCACGCCCGGCAGGATCACCCGCCCCGCGGCCACTTGCGGGATCGGGCCGTGGCCATGTCGCGGCAAGATGTCGTCGTTGCCGGGGCCGCCGAACCAGAGCAGGCCCAAGGGCAGGCGCACGACCTGATCCCGCGAGAAGACCGTGTTGGCCGAATCCGAGTACTGGTGCGTCCAGTCGTCGGTGTCCGGGATCGCTCCCTCGCGTATCAGCCGCACCTGGTTGCCGGCGATCTCGATCCGCCCGTGGGCCGGTTCCCATGCCGCGGCCGCTTGCCGGGCGGCCGGCGTCTCCAAACTTCCTTGCACGGTCTGCAGGAGCGCCTGGCCGCCGTAGGGCCGGAGCATGTCGTAGAGTTCCGCGAGCTGGGCGGTCGAGAAAAACACGTCGTGTGGCTCCTCCCCCGCCCCGCCGTCCAGCATCGCCGGGTCGCTGACGACGATCAGCGACGAGACGTAAGGTGGATACTGCTGCGAAAGCTGGCCCGGCAGGAACGGCAGCAGGGCCACACGGGTTCCGTACAGACCGGCGTCATCCAGCTGGCGGCGCAGGTCCGGCAACCGCTCCTCCGCCGGGTCGATGCCGACCACGTGCAGGTCGCTGCGCAGGACCAATTGTTCGATGACGGCCAACTCCTCTTCGCCCACGCCGATCCACAAGGCATACCCGTCTCGTATTCCCGTTTCGGCCAAGATGGCTTCTGCGCGTTCCCCCGCCGCATCGTCCGTGATGCGGGCGGTCCGCGTGACGGCCTGGTGCGTTTCCGGTTCCGCCTCCTGCGGGGCGCCGAAGCAGTACAGCGTGCCCGCCGTGGTGGTGATCAGCAGCCGTTGGCGGGCGGCCACGACGGCGTGGATCGGGCTGTCCAACTGGTCGCGGACTTCCGCCGCCCGCGCGGCCAGCGCGGCGTCCGCCAGATCGCCCCCGCCCTCATCTTGGCCATCGCTCAACCGGTACTTTCGCCCGTGGTTGTAGTAGAACTCGCCATCCGTCCGGACCCGGTAGCCGCCGTGCGGTTTGGCCCGCAGGTTGATGTGCAATAGTTCGCCCGTGTCGCGGTCCAGCAGGACGGGCGGCGTGCGGCCCCCGGAGACGACCAGCCGATCGCCGGCGGCCGCCAGATAACCCTGGGGCGCCAGTGCCGCAAAGGCATACGCACCGCCGTGCGGCTGGGCGGCCCAAGTCGTCCCGTCGCCCGTATTCGACCAAACCACTTCGCCCGTATCGGCCTGCAGGGCATACACGAACGTACCGTGCATCGGCCAGATCCCGGCCCCGAAGTAGACGATCCCATCCGACAGCAACGGAGCCCCCCGGGATGGCCACATGCTGATCATCCGCGCGTTGCCCAACACACGCTGGCCGGTCGGAGCCGCCTGAAAACGCCACAGACGCTGCCCGCTCTCCGCATCCAGGCACACCAGATGGCCGTCGTCCGACACCACCAACACCCGGCCGTCCCCCGCGGCCGGGGCCAAACGGATCGGTCCGTCCGAATAATCACGCCATAACTCCCGGCCCGTCGCCAAATCGTAGGCGGTCAACCGATCGGCAACCATCGAACCGACAAAGACCTTGTCCCCCAATACGATCGGCTCGTAAGAACGATCGAATTCCAATTTGTCCCCGTCATCGCCTTGCGGCGGCCAAGCTCGCCGCGGCGGCAGCTTCTGCCGGACCCAGTGCAGGTCAAGCGTCTCGGGCAATTCGGTCTGCATCTGCCCCTGCCGCCCGGCATCCCGACCCCACATCGGCCAGTCGTCCGCGAACAGCTCGCACAAGACGGAAAAAACAACAACGAAGCACAGAATCCAAGTACACCAACGGGCCCGCATCGCACGCCTCCTCCCCAAAAAAAACGACTTCCCAATTCCCCCTGGTTTTCGTCGCTCAGCGCGGGGGTGTCAAGTTGGGGTCATCGTCCGGCGGTCGCCTCCTTCCCCCGCGTTCGGGCCCGTCGCGGTCAACGCAAGGGCGAACAGGAACGTTCCACGGAGCCGAAATCGAGAAAACATCGACGTTCGATCCCGCAGGTCGTTACGTTCCCCACATACAGAACCGGGCGAAAAAGGTGCAAATGGAACACCCCGCTCCTGACCCCTCTAATTCGGCTGTGTGCTGGGCGAGGGCTGGGAACCCCGTCCCCTCTTTTCCATGTGTTCGGGGAATTCGCCCAGGCCGGGGGGGGGAGCGGGGGGCGTTCGGCCTCGCGGTTGCCAGTTCGCATCCGGTTGGTGGGCTTCGGCCATGATCCGTTCCATCGCGGCCACCAACTCGGGTTGCTGGTCCGCGACGTCCCGAGCTTCTCCCGGATCGGC
>SLEY01000287.1 GCA_007124535.1 Planctomycetaceae bacterium | reverse complement strand
CGGTTGGGAGCTGTACGATCTGCAGGAGGATCCGGAGGAGGTGAACAACGTCTACGACGATCCCGAGTACGCGGGCGTCGTGCGGCAGTTGAAGCGCCAACTGGCCGATCTCAAAGACGAAGTGGGGGATTCGGACGAGCCGTACCCCCGGCTGCTCGAACGGCGCGGCCCGCTGCGCTAGAAAACCGGCTGAATGACAGGCGACGCTCCGTCATGGTCTGAAAGGTGGCATTACGCAATGTGTTTACGATGCTCCCGCGTGCTTTTGATTGGGGTCGCGCTGGCGAACCTTGCCGCTGCCGATACGCCTCGCCTGCGTTACCTGATCGAACGTTTGGGGAATGCGGAGTCGGCCGAACTGGTCGCTCCGGGTGCGGACGGTACGGGTTACGCGTTCCGTTTGCGTCATCGTTTGGGCTCATGGTCCCGCTTCAACTGGCCCTTGTTCGATCCGGTTCCCGGTTCCCGGTCGGTGGTCTTTCGCGCCCGCCGCAGCGAGGGCGAACCGCCGTCGCTGGTGGTGCGGATTTTGACCGAGGACGGGAACGAATGGCAGGGTCCGCGTCTGGACTTGGCGGACACGTGGCAGACGTACCGCTTGACCAACGCGGATTTCCGTTTCTTTCGCGGCGACCGCCCGCAGACGGCGGCGCCGTTTGATTTGGGCCGGGCGATTCAATTCCAGGTGGTCCCCACGACTACCGCCGGTCCGGGGATGGGTGAATTCCTGGTGGATGCCATTCGTTTCCTGCCCGACGGGCCGGGATGGGATGCGGGGAGCGACGAGTTGCGGGCGCCGATCGATCCGCTCCGCGCGGAATGGCAGCGTGTGGACGACTTGGTGCGGCGTTGGCAGGCGGAGGGGCAGCGTCTGGAGCGGGAGCATCGGCAGGCGGGCCGCTGGTTGTCCGAACTGGAGGATCTCTTGTCTGCCGGTCGGGACGCCGGGCGAAGGGCGGAAGCGCCCGGGGACTGGGCCGATCGCGCGCTGCCGTGGCGCCAGCCGCCGCAATGCCCGCCGCCGCGGGACGCCATGCCGGGCGTCGCCTGGGAGGATTTCCGCCAGCAGGTGGCGGCGGCGGACGAGTCGCCCGTGACGCTGATCGAATTGAGTCCCGACTTGTCACTGGAGCAAACCCGGCTGTATGCCGCCCCCTCACAAGAGGATCCCGAGGTGGTCGATCTCCAGGGCAAGCTTCGCGTGCGGCATCGGCTGCGGTTCCGGGATGACGACACGCAGCAGGTCGTATTCACGGTGCTGCCGCTGCCGGAACCGCGGGACTTGGAAGGGCAACGGCTGCTGCTGCGGATGCGCTGCACCGCCGGCACGCTGAACGAGGAACTGCCGCTGGTCTTGCGGCTGTTCACCGAATCGGAGGAGCCTGGCGAATCGTGGGGCGATTTAGCGCCCGCCCCCATGCCGGGCGAGGAGTGGACGGAAGTGCAGTTTGACGTGTCTCAGCCGTTGCGGGGTACGCGGTTTGCCCCGGCCCGTACCCGGTCGCTCGCGGTGCGGTTGGAGAACTCGCCCGGCGCCGGTGGTGAATTCCAGTTGGAGTTGGCGGAGATCCGGGTGGCTCCTCCGGCGGCGCTTCCTGCGGTCCGGCGGCGCGAGTTACGCGCTGCGGAGGCGCGGGTGGCGGCGGCGCGCAGCCGGTTGTACGCGCGGCGTGACCGGATCGCCCGGCTGGAAGATGACTTGCGTGCCTTCCCCGCGTTGCGGCGAGCCTATCTTTCCAGTTTCGAAGCACCGTGGTCTCGCGAGTCGCCCGCGGGGTCGCGGCCCGAGATGTCGCCGCTGGACTCGCTGGCGCTGCCGCCGGTCTCGGTGCGGCCGGCGGCGGTACGCAGCCGCACGGTCGCCGTGGCGGGTCGCCCCGCCCTGCGGTTGGAAGCTTCGGATCGGGGCGAGGGGCACGAAATCCTGGCCGAATTGCGTGACCGAAACGGCCGGTTGCAAGCGGCGGGGCGAGCGCGGGGCGGCGAGTTGACGCTGGTTCCCGCCGCCGCAACCGCGTGGGCCCCCGGCGAACCGCATGTCTACCGATTGCGCTGCCTGGTCCGCGCGGGGGAGCAAGTGCTTTCGTACAGCGAACGGCTGGTGGGCTTGCGGACGGCCGACGTGCGAGCGGGCGGACCGGATGCCCTGTTGCGACATACGCGATTCCGCCGCCAACCCGATTGGACCTATCGTCTGAATGGCCGTTGCTTCTTCCCCCGCGTGGCGGCCTATCATTGGCCGGACGCCGAGGAAACCGTTCTCGACGGCGTGCGCCTGCTGGGCGACTTGTGGGTGGACGGCATCCGCCGCTACGGCTTCTCCTTTCAGCCGCACGAGTGGGATCGTTTCAGTCGGTACGGGTTGGGCATGTTCACGTCGCTGGCGCCTCGGTATGGCAGTCTGACCGGTTGGGAAGACGTGGCGGCGTGGGACGAGGACTATTCCCGCCGCTGCCGTCGGGTGATCGCGGCCAGTGACTCGCCTCACCAGTTAATGGCCCAGGTGGGCAACGAAGCCGAATTGACGATTTGGGGGGCCGAACTGGGGACGGCTTTCCCCGATGCACTCTACCAGCCGCTGGACATGGCCGCGGAGCGTCAGCGGGCGGTGGTGCAGCCCACCGCCCCCACGATGTACGTGCGAGCCGCCTCGTTCCACCGCGTGCCGCCTTTGCCGCACGAACAGGTTTGCGGAGTGAACCAGTACACGGGGCGTTACAGCGGGCGGATGGAGCAGATCGACCGCAACCTGTCAGAACTGGCACGGCGCGCCCTGTGGGCCGATCGGCCCCTGATGATCACGGAATGGATGGGACCGAAGTATTCTTGGGCGGGAACCGGGGTGGGGGGCGTGACCCGACGCGGGGCGGCCTACTACCTGGAACGCTACTGGCGGGCCCTGATCGACACGCCCGGGGTGATCGGATCGGCCCAGTTCACCTTGAATTGGGTGATCGCCCCGTTCGAAGACTTGACCAACCAGAGCCGAGAGGAAGCGTGGGTCGATCGGCCGCCGCATAGCCCGTTCGGTAGCGGTCGCACCGCCGACCACATCCCTCAGGTCGGCCCCCGCGAAGCCCAGCGGGACGAGCCGACGTTCCGTTCCATGCAGGCCTTTCATGGACCGCTGTACCTCCTGGTCCATCGTCCCGGACCGATCCTGATTACCGGCGAGGACGCCGAGCGGGTGGCGGCGCCCTTACGCCGATTCCGCGACGGGATCGAGACCGCCGACACGGTTCTTACCCCGGAAACCGAGGCGGCTGCGGTCCACTTGGTCCGTTTGTGGGACCCGGACGATCGCGAGGAGCTGCCCGGGGAATGGGACGAGCCGATCATCCGCACGCAGCGGAATCCGGCCAACCCGGACGGATTGCTCGTCTCGTTGCACGCCGCTTCGCCCCGGGCGGCAGACCGCGGCCTCCAACGACTGATCGAAGCGGCCGAGGCGCTGGCCGAACTGAACCGCTTGGAAGGTGCGATGACGCGTGCCGTGGCCGTGACCGACAGGGCTTGGGAAACCGCCTACGAGAACTACCTGCTGGAGTTCGCCGCGCGTGGGTATCTGCACTGCGGCGACGACGTGCGGCGGGAGTTGCGCGAGGAGGAGTTCTTCGATGCGAACGGCAGCCGCCGCCCCGCCTGGCAGGACCTATCCGCGGTGATTTTGGACACCGAACGGGTCTTGGAATCCGACGAGATCCGGCTGGTCCGCCGGTTGACGCGCCAAGGTGCGAATTTGATCATCAGCGCCCCCAGTTACACGGCGAACCCGGCACTCGCCGATTTGCTGGACGCCCAACTCGAACCGGCTGGCGACCTGGGGCAAAACATCTCGCTGGAGACGGAACTCACCCGGCCCGTTCCGGTCGAGGATCTGGGAGGGGTGGATCGGGACGTGATCGCCCGTTTCCAGCCGGACTTGGCCAACGCAGCCGGGCTGGACGTGTTCGCCGTCCGCACGGACCAGGCTCGGACGCTGGCCGCCAATGCGGACGGGCGCGCGATCATCGTCCAGCGAACCTACGGCGCGGGCCGGGTTACCCTGATGGGAACGTCCCTGGGCGCGGCCATCCACGTGCACCAACGTGTCACCCGCTCCGGAAAAACCCACCGGTTGTACGATCGTGACACCGCCTCCGGGCTGGAACGCCTCAGTCGTGTGGTCGTCAATGGGTGCCGACTCGGGTTTCCCCCCGAACAATATCGTCCCCGGCTGTACTTGGAAATCATCCCCGAAACCACCTGGGTCCCAGCAGGTGAACCCGTCCGATTGACGGTCCAGTTGACCGATGTCGATGGGCAACCGGTACCTGGCCAGTTGCGAGGAGGCGTTCGCATCACGGGCATGCGGTCAGCGGGTGGCGCCCGGACCGAATTGACCGATTTGACCGCCAGCGGTCCCGGCCGATTTGAAATCGTGGGTTGGCCCGAGGGCGAAGACCGATCCGCGAATCATCAATTCGAAGTGGCAGAAGATGCCCTGCCGAGCAGTTCGGCGGCCAATGTGCTGACCTACCCGGCCCCGGAGTCCGGGGCCGCACCCCACGTACTGAGCCTGCAGTTCAAAGGTTTCGCTGCTGATTTCATCCCCACCGACGGGGCACTCGCCGTGCTCTTGGCGCCTTAAGCAACTGCGAAGGAATTACGGTCGCGTTTGGAGCGGTTGTCCCGGTTCCGAGCCGAGCAATCCAGGGCGCGGCCCCCCGTCGCAGTCGGACTCGGACACACGAGAATCTTTCGGAGACCAGTCGAGCCACATCGGCGAGTCAACGTTCCGCTGGGACAGTTCCGGGTTGCGGAGGGCCAGGTTGCGAGCCAATCTGTTCCGCCAGTCTTCGATTTCGTCCAGGAAGGCGGTGTCGACTTCGGCTGTGCCCCGCTTCCTCTTGGTCGATTCGGCGTACTTGTCGAACGAGCCCTTCAGGATCGCTTCGCGAGAGAAGATGGACGCGATCTCGTCCCACCGCTCGGGATACTGATCGAAGGTCATGTAAATCGTGCGAGCCTTGGCGGGGCTGTCAGTTTTGACGGGCCGCACCCGGCAATCGTAAACCGCCAGTTCCTCGAAGTCGGTCAGGATGCTCAGCGGCAGCTTCGCAGACCAGGCGTACCGCCGCAGTTGAAAGGCAGGGGCAATGTCGGTCTTGATTCGCACCGAGGGCCGTTTGGCTTCGACGAAGAACTTCCGTACCCCGCCGATTCGGAAAGAGTAATCGGGCGCCTTGGTCGACGCTCCGATCT
>SLEY01000310.1 GCA_007124535.1 Planctomycetaceae bacterium | reverse complement strand
TTCTCCTGGCCTGTTATTCGGAGCCTTCTCGCTCATAAGCAACTCTCTGGCTCGCTCAAGTTTTCGGGATGGGGCTCGCATGGGTTGGGCCGCAGGGTTTGTTTCAGGTTGGATACCATTGGTAAACAATGACAAATGACCAATGACCAACGCCCAATTATTCGAAGAATTTGACGGCGTTTTGGAATAGACGCGCCCCGTCGCCGTGGTCTTCGGCTTGGTTGCGGCGTGTCCATTGGGGATGGTGGGTGGCGAACAGGTGCCGTTCGGGGTGGGGCATCAGTCCCAGGACGCGACCGGTTTGGTCGCAGACGCCGGCGACGTTGGCTTGGGAGCCGTTGGGGTTGGCGGGATAGAGGACTTGGCCCTCGATTTCGCGGCCTTCGTAGCGGAGCACCAGTTGGTTGCGGGCTTCGAGTTCGGCCAGCAGTTGGGTGTCGCGGGTGACGAATTTGCCTTCGGCATGAGCCACTGGCAACTCGAGCCGATCGATGCCTTGCAGGAATACGCAGCCGGGCGCCGCCACGCGCAGGAGGGTCCAGCGGTCTTCGTATCGGCCGGAATCGTTCCAGGTGAGCGTTGCGGGCGCCTGGCCCAGTTCGCCGGCCAGCAGGAGTCCGGATTTCAGCAGCACTTGGAAGCCGTTGCAGATGCCCAGGATCAGTCGCTCGGCGGCTTTGAATTCTTCCAGCGTCTGGGCCAGGTGGTGGTGCAGTTGGTTGGCCAGGATGCGGCCGGCGGCGATATCGTCGCCATAGCTGAAACCGCCGGGCACGCAGAGGATTTGGAAATCCAGGGGCAGCCGGGGATTTTCCAGCAACCGGTTGACATGCACCACCTCCGGCCGCCCGCCCGCTTGGGCAAAGGCGAACGCGGTTTCCTGATCACAGTTGGTGCCGGGGGCACGGAGCACGAGAACACGAGGTTGGGGCATGGAACTTTGCGGGGAAAGGGAAGATTGGGGACTACCAGTGCAGCGGCGCCTGCCAGGCCTGCTTGAGGGCTGCCAGTTCCACGGCGACGACGGGCTCCTGGCCGCCGCCGGCGGGCAGGATCTTGACCAGGGGCGATTCGGTGACCTGCCCGATGTGCCTGCAGGGAACGCCCTGCAGCGTCTGTTCAAACGCCTCTTGGCACTCGGCGGGCACTTCGCACAGGAAACGGGAATTCGATTCGGCGAACAGCAGGGCCGCTTGGCGTTCCGCCGGCGGGGCGTCCGCGAGCGCGTGCGGGAGGGCGTCCAATCGGATTTCCGCTCCCCAGCCGCCGGCAAAGGCCATTTCGGCCAGCGCCACGGCCAAACCGCCTTCGCTCAGATCGTGACAGGCCCGAACGCAACCGGCTTGGATGGCCTGGTGCAAAGCGGCGAACGTGCCCCGCGCGACCGCCGTATCCACGCCCGGCACCCGACCGCCACGCAATTGATGGACCTTGGCGAAATGCGAACCACCCCACTCGGCATGCGTCATGCCGATCTGATAGATCCGATTGCCGGCCGCTTTCAGGTCCATGGTCACGCAACGGCGTACGTCGCCGACTTGCCCCAAGGCGCTGATCAGCAGCGACGGCGGGATCGAAATCGTCTGTTTCCGGCCGTCCTGCTGGTAACTGAATTCGTTGTTCAGACTGTCCTTGCCGCTGATGAACGGCGTGCCGTAGGCCAGGGCCACATCGTGGCAGGCCAACGCGGCGCGGACCAGGCTGCCCAACGTTTCGGGGCGATCGGTATAACCCCAGCAGAAGTTGTCCAGGATCGCGATCCGGGTCGGGTCGGCGCCGACGGCCACACAGTTGCGTACGGCTTCGTCAATCGCGCTGGCCGCCATCGCATAGGGATCGCAATCGCCGAAGCGGGGATTCATCCCGCAGGCCACGACCAATCCGCGGTGCGAATCCAATCGCGGGCGGACCACGGCCGCGTCGCTGGGACCGTCATTCGCCTCGCCCACCAAGGGTTTGATGACGCTGCCGGCCTGGACCTCGTGATCGTACTGCCGGATCACCCATTCCTTGCTGGCCACGTTCAGCGAGCCCAGGATCTGCAGCAGCGTTTGCCCCGGATCGCACTCGGCCGCCGACCACGCCGCGCCGTCGGAACGGCGAACCAGCGGTTCCTCCGGCTGCGGGTGGTAACGGGCCTCGCGGACCACCGGCGGCCGCCCGCCGTGCAGGAACTCCATGCTCAGATCGCCGACCCGGGTGTCCCGGTACTTCAATTGCAACCGTCCGGTGGGAACGAAGCGGCCGATGATCGTCGCCTCGACCCCCTCCGCCTCACTCAGAGCTTGAAAAGCGTCCCACTTGTCGGGCGGCACGGACAGCACCATGCGTTCCTGGGCCTCGGAAATCCAGATTTCCGTATACGTCAGGCCCTGGTACTTCAGCGGCGCCCGTTCCAGCCAGACTTCAGCGCCGATGTGCTCGCCCATTTCGCCCACCGCACTGGAGAATCCCCCGGCCCCGCAATCGGTCACCGCGTGGTACAGTCCCCGGTCGCGGGCGGCCAGCAGGACATCCAGCATCATCTTCTCGGTGATCGCGTTTCCGATCTGGACGGCCCCGCCCGAGATGCTCTCACTCTGGCTGGTCAATTCGGCCGAGCTGAAGGTCGCTCCATGAATGCCGTCCCGGCCGGTTCGCCCGCCCAGAGCCACGATCCAGTCGCCGGCCCGCGGCTGCTTGTGCGACAACTCGCAAGGCAGCAGGCCCACGGTTCCGCAATAGACCAGCGGGTTCCCCAAATAGCGGGGATCGAAGTAGATGGCGCCGTTCACCGTGGGTATGCCCATGCGGTTGCCATAGTCCCGCACGCCGGCCACCACGCCTTTCATCACGCGGCGGGGATGCAGTACGCCGGGCGGCAGCTGATCCAACGGCGTGTCGGGGGGCGCAAAGCAGAACACGTCCGTATTGCAAATCGGTTTGGCCCCCATCCCGGTGCCCATCGGGTCGCGGATCACGCCGCCGATGCCCGTATTGGCTCCGCCGTAAGGCTCCAGAGCCGACGGGTGGTTGTGCGTTTCGACTTTGAAGACCACGTTGTACTGCTCGTCGAACCGGATGACGCCCGCGTTGTCCTCGAACACACTGACGCACCAGTCCTGATCGCCCAGTTGCCGGCGGATCTGGTCGGTCGCGGCGAAGATGGTCTCTTTCAGCATGTTCTCGAACTGCCGCGAGCCCCGTTCGTCCTGATAGGCGATGCGGCCGGCCAGCGTCTTGTGGCTGCAATGCTCGCTCCACGTCTGGGCCAGCGTTTCCAATTCGATGTCCGTGGGATCGCGTCCCAGGTCGCGAAAGTGGGCCTGCAGCGTCTGCATCTCGACCAAACTCAGATACAACTGGCCCGTCCGGCTCAATTGCTCCAACGCCGCATCGTCCAATTCGCGGATCGGCACCGTCACCAGTTGGAAATCATAAGCCGAACCGAACTCGAGCCGATCCACATCCAGCGGCCCATGCACCACCCGCTCGACGGATTCATTCGCCAGCACCCGCGTGCAGAAAGTGGTCAACTGGTCGGGCTCCAACCCCGCGATCCAGTACTTGCGCAAGGTGCGGACGGCCTGGACCTCCAGATCGAAATCGCGGATCGCCTGTTCGGCACTTTGAGCCACCGGGTCCGTCACTCCCGGCTTGAGCAGTACGTGGACCTGGGCGGCCACCGCGTCCCCATCCGGGGGCTGATCCAGGACCGCATCGCCCCGCCGGGCCACCACGGTCCGTTCGACCAGCGAGTCGGCCAATAGTTCCCGTGCGAGACGTTCCACCTGGGTACGATCCAGATCGCCCTGGATCAGGTACCCCCGGGCGGCCCGGACCGACACGGCGGTGGTCAAACCCAGATCCGCCGCCTCGCTCTCCGCCTGCCGCCCCGCTTGATCCGGCAACCCTTCGGCCGGGTAAATGTCAACCTCCCAGAGCGTCACGATTTTGTTTTCCTGCCTGCAAGAGCTGCTCGAGTTTTGATGAATCCCCGGCGTCCAACGCTTCGCGGAACGCCGCCAGCACTTTCTCAAACTTGTCCAGGGACTTCAAGACGTGGTGCTGGTTCTGGGTGAGAATTTGTTGCCACAACTCCGGGTTCGCCCCGGCCACCCGGGTCGTGTCCCGCCAGCCGCCGGCCGCCACCGGTACATGCTCGGCCGGAGTCGCCGCGGCCAGCGCCGCCGCCACCACGTGCGGCACATGACTGATCCAAGCCACCGTCGCATCATGCTCCTCCGGCCGCATCCGCATCACGCGGCAGCCCAGCGAAGCCCAAAAATCGGCGATCCGCTCGACCGCCTCCCCGTCGCTGTCGTCCCAAGGTGTGATGATCGCAACCCGGTTTTCGAACAGACCGGCCCGCGCATGGCGCACCCCGCTCTTCTCGCTGCCCGCCATCGGGTGGCTGCCGACGAATACCCCCGCCCCGCCCGTGCCGCTCCGTAAAGCCCGGCAGATCGCCACCTTGGTGCTGCCGGCATCCGTGATCAACGCTCCGGCCGGACAAGCCGCGGCCACTTGCCGAACCTGATCCACGATCCGTTCCACCGGAGTACAGATTACCACCAAATCCGCCCTGCTTACGCCCTCTTCGATGTGCGAGGTGGTCGAGGTGACCGCCCCCAATCTGAGGGCTGTTTCCAGTCGTTGCGGGTTGCGGCCGATCCCCACCACCCGCTCCGCCAGACCCCGCTGGCGCAAACCCAGCCCGATCGAGCCGCCAATCAGACCGACCCCCAGGATCGCGACCGTATCCCATGACTTCATGATGGACATGGACCGCCATCCGCCTGATTACAAGGACCGTGTTCGGTATAGGCACGCTGAGCCGCTTGATAGACATCCGCTAAGGGCACCTTTTGCTCGGCCGCGACTTGGGAGCAGGATTCGTATTCGGGTGAAAAGCGTTCCTGTTCCCCCCACTCGGCGACTTTGCCGGCAATGCGGCCCCAGGCCGTCGCCACCGTCACGCCGCGGCGAACCAGTTTGCTGCGGTCGGCCACCCAGCGGCGAATGCCCAAAGCCGTCGTCTCGCGAAACACGATCGACTCCAAGGCCAGACGTTGGTCGGCCGAGCACAGCACGCTTAATTTGACCCCCGGGCGGTTCTTCTTCATCTGGATCGCGGTGGTGTAGACGTCCAGGGCGCCGGCCTCCAGCAGCAATTGGCTGGTATGACCCAAGACTTCGCCACTGGCATCGTCCAGATTCGTTTCCAGCACCCACACCTGATCGTGAGCGACCGCCGCATCCGTCCGGCCCACGAACA
>SLEY01000252.1 GCA_007124535.1 Planctomycetaceae bacterium | reverse complement strand
CTTAGGCAACTCGCAGGAAATCATCTACCGCGCTCGGCGAGGGTCTCCGACCCCGCCGAAACCGCCGACCGAAGGTCCCCCGCGATAGGCGAGACCTTCGTTGCAGCGTGGTCGTTTGCCACGTGTTTCGTGTGTGGTCATTGACATTTGGAATCTTCAGTTTACGCTCGATCAGAGGCTGTCCGCGACCGGTCGGTTGGAAACGGGCCTTTTGATCGGGTGATTTCTGCACCGAGGCGAAACGGAGGGGGGTTGATTGATGTACCGAGACACGGTTGGGCGTTGGTTGGTGGTCGGGCTGGTGATGCTGAGCCCCCTTCTTTTGACCGTTCGAAGTGGGGGCGAGGAGAATCGCGAGAAGTCGGAACAGTCCGTTCGGTTGGTCATTGACTACGGCGATGGAGTGGAGAAGCATTTTACGCGTCTGGATTGGAGAGCCGGGATGACCGTTCTGGACCTGATGGAGGCGGCGGGGCGGCATCCGCGGGGGATCGAATTCGCCTATCGGGGACGGGGCCCGACGGCTTTCTTGACCCGCATCGATGACCGGGAAAACGAGGGGCGGGGCAGGAATTGGACCTACCGGATCAACGACCGCTTGGCCGATCGGAGCTTGGCCGTCCAGACGGTGGGACCGAAGGATCGGGTGGTCTGGCGATTCGGCGTGGCTCCGGAACCGTGAAAATTTGTCAGGAAACCGCGATCTGCGATACCGCAAGCCGTTCGCTTATGGTATCCTGGCGCATTCGTATGGAAAATGTTTTGGGGGCGACCACGATTGTCTCCCGGCGTTCGGCCGCCCCGTTGTTCAACCACTCTTCCCACGGAGAACACACACGTGAAGCGACAAAACTTGGCAGAAGGCGTGGTGTTAGTGGCGTTGATCTCGTTCGGAGCCCTGTTCCGGATCTTGTTTCGAGATCTGCCCAATTTCGCCCCGGTTGCCGGATTGGCCCTGTTCGCCGGCTACTACTTTCGCTCCTGGAGCTTGGCACTGTGCGTCCCCCTGGGCGTGATGACACTCAGCGACCTGGTGCTGGGCGGTTATGAATGGCAAATGATGGCCTTGGTCTATGGGATGCTGGCGGCGCCGGTCCTGCTGCGCGGGCCCCTGCGAAAGTACTTGAACGTGTCTCAGGGGCGTTGGTCTCCGGCATGCCGTGCCGTCGCGGGGTTGATCGCCTGCAGTTTGGGGGCATCGTTGGCCTTCTTTTTCGTGACCAATTTCGGCTCGTGGATGTGGTCGGGGATCTACGAGATGTCCCCCACGGGCCTGCTGCACTGTTATGCACAGGCCCTGCCGTTCTTCCGGTACACCCTGGCCGGGGATCTGTTCTTTGCCGTGGTCCTGTTCACCGGCTATGCCGCCGCAGTTCAGATGGGTGCGGCCCGAACCCCGGCCGCCGCCACCTCGTGACGGACCGGTTACCAGGATCCGCGTTCTACGTTCGGCCGTCGCGCGCGGCAGGCGACGGCCCGCGTTGTTTCCCCGCTTGAAATCAGGGCACTCGATGGAGATCGCCGTACATCTTCTTGCGACGCTCCGCCAGGACCGTTTTCGCAGCCGGACGATGACCGTCCCGCCCGGCAGCACGCTGGTCGATCTGTGCGAGCGGCTGTCGATGCAACCGGGCGAGGTGGCAATTTTTCTGGTGAACGGTTCCACCACGTCACGCGATCGCGTTTTCCAACCGGGAGATGAGGTGGCCTTGCTGCCGGCCATCGGAGGCGGGTAGCCAGCGAGCCAGGCTTCGCTGAGATCGGGAGAAACGGTGCGAGTGCCCGTGATGGTAGGTTAAGCTGACCCATTGTTTGTGGGAATCTGGATTGATGGTGCGAAAATTGACGGCGATTCCGGAACTGTGCTCGGGCTGCCGGATGTGCGAACTCACCTGTGCGATCGAACACTTTGGGGTGGCGAATCCGAAGAAGAGTGCCGTCCATGTGTTGGTCGCCTACCCCCACCCCGTCGTGCGGCTGCCGATTGTGTGCAGCCAGTGTTTGACCCCGCTCTGTGCCGACGCGTGTCCGGTGGGGGCCTTGCGGCGAAATGAACGACTGGTCGAACTGGAGACCATGCAGTGTATCAGCTGCATGAAATGCGTGGAGGCCTGTCCCTTCGGGGCGATGTATGCCCACAGCGATCTGGATTACCCGATCAAATGCGACCTGTGCGGGGGAGCCCCCAGGTGCGTGCAAACCTGCCCCAAAGGGGCCCTGCGATTCATTCCCGAGCAGTCGTTGGGCGAGGCCAAACGGTTGAACAACATCCTGAGCTATACCCACATGAAGGAGATCGAGTTCACCGAGAAGGGTGAGCCTCGCACCATCCGTTACGCAGAAATTGGCAAAGAGGAATTGTAAGTCATGAGCCTCCGATCCGGCTATTTCAAAAAAGCCCTGCAGGTGGACCTGAGCACCGGCCAGTGTCAGGTTCGAACGCTGGCGGACGAGTTTCTGGAGCGTTATATCGGGGGGCGAGGATTTGGAGCCAAGCTGTTGTGGGATCATCTGGTGGCGCGCGATTTTCGCGTCGACCCGCTCGGTCCGGATAACCTGCTGGTGATCGCGCCGGGACCGCTGACCGGGACCTACCTGCCTTCCTCGGGAAAATGCTCGTTCGTCTCGGTATCGCCCCAGACCGGCATTTACGGAGATTCGTCGATCGGCGGTTCCCTGGGCATCGAGTTGCGGCAGGCAGGTTGGGATCTGCTGACCATCGAAGGCCGCGCGGCGGAACTGTCGATTCTGTGGATCGACGACGATCAGGCCACGCTGCTGCCTATGCCCGAATTGGCCGGTAAAACCAGCTTGGAGGCGGAAGGCCTGATCAAGGAGCGGTTGGGGACGCATGAAGTGCGCGTCGCCGTGATCGGCCCGGCAGGGGAGAACGGAGTCCGTTTCGCCTGTGTCAACACCGATTGGTCCCGCAATGCCGGACGACTGGGCATGGGCACGGTGATGGGGGCCAAAAATCTCAAGGCCATCGTCGTGCGTGGCAGCGGCGATCTGCCCGTCCATGACTTGAAAGGCCTGATGGCGGAAGCCGAAGTCGCTTTCAAGTACATGCGGCAACACAAGTACTTCAAAATGTGGCAGCGCGAGGGCCTGATGATGGTCGTCGATTATGCCAGCGTGGCCGGCATCCTGCCCACCCACAATTTCAAAGACGGCTCGTTTCCACGCGTCGGCCAGATCAATGGCGAGACGATGTTGAACAGCTACAAGATCGGCGACAGCGCCTGCTTCGCTTGCCCGATGAGCTGCGGGAACATTTGTCTGGTCAAACAGGGGCGTTATGTCGGCACCGTGACGGAGGGCCCGGAATACGAGTCCTGTGCGATGCTGGGCTCAAACCTGGGCGTCGACGATTATGCGGTCGTGCTGCATGCGAATCAGCTGTGCGACGAATTGGGCATGGACTCGATCACCACCGGCAGCCTGGTCGGGGCGGTGATCGAAGGTTATGAAATGGGCGTGATTTCCTTGGCCGATCTGGACGATCAGCCGATTTCGTGGGGAGACGACGCGGCCGTGGTGGCGTTGATTCACAGGATCGCGCGGCGCGAGGGCATTGGCGCCACCTTGGCCGACGGGGCGCCGGGTGTGCTCCGCCGCTGGCCGGGCATGGAAAAGCTGCTGGTGCAAGTCAAGGGTTTGGAGCAGAGCGCTTATGACAGCCGGGCGGCGTCCAGCATGGCCCTGGCCTACGCCACCAGCGACATCGGCGCGCATCACGCCCGCGCCTGGACGATCGCCAAAGAGGTCGAATTGGGCGAGAACTGGACGGATCAGGAGCGGGTGGACGAGGTGATTTACCATCAATCGCTCCGGCCGCTGTTCGATATGTTGGGGGTCTGCCGGCTGCCCTGGATCGAGCTGGGGTTGAACGAGGAGCATTACGCCCACTTCTATTCCGCGGTCACCGGCCGCTCGGTCAGTTTGCCGGACCTGCTGGCCCAATCCGACGCCATCTTCCAGCTGACGCGTTTGATCAACAACCGCCTGGGGATGACGCGCCGCGACGACTCCTTGCCGCACAAGGTCCAGGCCTGTCCGATCCAGACGGGCCCGACGGCCGGCAAGGTGATCGATCCGCAGCACTTCGAGCGTTTGCTGGACCTGTATTACCAGCAACGCGGCTGGGATGCCGCCGGGAATCCCCCGCCGGAGGTCGAGCAGCAGCACTGCGGATCTTCGCCTTGACGCCAGCCCCGGTTCCTGCGAGACTTCCGCGCGAGTTGGTGGGGGCATCAGGTCGTGGTCCCGTAGTGGGCGGGACAGCCGAAAAGCAGACCCCGTCTAGGATGCCAAGGAGTGGCGGATGAATGGCATGAAGCACACAGGATGGATCGCGGTCGCCGCACTGGCGATCGCCGGTTGTGGAAACCCCTCGGATTCGGCGGGTCCCCGGGTTGCCGAATCCGTGGAAGTTGCGGAACCCCGTTCGCTGGAACAGCCGCCCGAGGCGGTGGCCCTGTTCTACGAGGCCCTCCGCAAGGGGGACGACGAAGCGATCTCCCAGCTGCTGACGGACAAGGCCCGGACCGAAACCGCCAATAGTGGACTGGGGATCCAATCGCAAGGTTCGGAACGGCTGGAATATGAACTGGGCAGGATCGAATACGTGGATGAAGCCCAACAGGGAGCCCACGTCCAGAGCCTCTGGATCGACTACGACGAGTACGGCGATCAAATTGCCACCGAGGTGATCTGGGTGCTGCGCAAGCAGGCGAACGGCTGGCGAGTGGCCGGGATGGCCACGCAGGTCGCCGAAGGGGAACTGCCGCTGCTGTTCAACTTCGAGGATCCGGAGGACATGCTTCGTAAGAAGGAGTATGTGGAACGGCAGTATGCGGAGGCCGGGGCCGAGGCGCTTCAGGCCAGCCAAGCCGGAGCGGCTTCCGACGGCGGATCGGCAGTTCGTTGAACTCCGCCGACAACGGCCGGGAAGCCAACAGAAAAATGCCCCCGATCGCCAGCAGCACCAGCGCCACGCCCGAAAAGAGCATCGGGTACGGCGGCAGACCAATCTGCCGAGCCAACTCGACGGTGCCACCCATCGCCGGCTGGCCGACCAGATTCCCCAAATCAAACATGGCCAACGTCAACGCAGTGGATACCCCACGATAACGCTGGGGAAACGCCAGGTTGCCACCGGTCACTACCGCGGGGAACATCAAGCCATGAGCCGCGCCGGCAAACACCGCTGGCAAAGCCAATGACCATTCGGCTTGTACCACCAGATACATGACCATCGACAGGAT
>SLEY01000588.1 GCA_007124535.1 Planctomycetaceae bacterium | reverse complement strand
GGGTGATGATGTGGCAACCGCGAGAGTAGGGGGGCAACTGGATTTCACGTTGAAGCCATGCCATGACGTTCGGTTCCTTTTGGGGGAAAGAGGGCCTGCGTACCGGACCACCGACGCCGGGGCGCGGATACGGTATAATTCGGTAATGGCTTGGTTGACAGCACTGCTTCGAACGCTCCCCTTCACCCACAGCGCGATGTTGCTGTGGGCCTTGGCCGCAGCGGTCCCGATCGTGATCCATTTCTGGAGTCGCCGCCGGTACCGGCAAGTGAACTGGGCGGCGATGGAATTTTTGCTGGCCGCGATCCGCAAGAACGCCCGGCGGATCCGGATCGAACAGTTGCTGCTGCTGGCCCTGCGGGTGGCGATTCTGGTGGTGCTGGCCTTGGCCCTGGCCAATCCGGTGTGGTCGCTGCTGCCGGCACTGACCGGCGGCGGATCGACGCATCACATTTTGATTGTCGACGGTTCGCTGTCGATGGAAACCCGTCTGGGCGATCAAACGCGTTTCGAAGTGGCGCGGCAGTTGGCTGCCCAAGTGGTACGGGACAGCCGGCAGGGGGACGGGTTTTCGCTGATCCTGATGGCCGATCCGCCGCTGGTCGTGATCGGTGAGCCCGCCTTTGCTCCCGCCGATGTGATCGAGGAGGTGGAGAACTTGCGGGTCCATCACACGGGGGCGAATCTGGCCAGGACCTTGGACGAGATCGAAGCGATCGTCCAGCAGACGGCCGGGCGTTACGAGCGATTGCGTGCGGGCAAGGTGTATTTCTTCACGGACCTGGGACGCACCACGTGGGAAGAGGCGGGTAGCGAGGCGGCGGGCCGCCAACTGGCGAATCTGGCCGAACGCACCTCCCTGCTGCTGATCGATGTGGGCCAAACCGAGGTGCCCAACCGGGCGGTCACCGGGTTGACCCTGCGCGAGCCGATCGTGACGGTGGGCCAGCGGGTGGTGTTCGACGCCCAGATCGAGAACTTTTCCGACCGCGAGCAGCCGGACCAGCAGGTGCGGTTGATGGTGGATGACCAGCAGGTATTGGCCGAAACCGTCACGTTGCCGGCTGGGGGTCAGGCGGCGGTTTCCTTTGTGCACCGGTTCGAGCGGTCGGGAGAGCATCGGGTCGAGGTGCGTTTGGAGGAGGACGCTTTGGCGGTGGACGATCACCGCTGGGCGAGCGTTCCGGTGCGCGAGGCGATTCGGGTGTTGTGCATCGAAGGCCGGGCGGGCGAGGCGCAGCACATCGCCTTGGCCTTGGCCCCCCATCCCCGGGGGCAGCGGCGGGTGGAGCCGGAAGTCCGCTTGGAAAACGCGATTCTCGAAGCGGACCTGCATGACTACGATGCCGTGTTTCTGTGCAATGTGACGCGGTTTGCCGAAGATGAAGCGGCCGTGCTGTACGATTACGTATCCCAAGGCGGGGGATTGGTGACGGTGCTGGGCGATCAGGTCCAGGCGGGGAATTACAATGCGATGCTGGGAGCGGCCGAGCGGCGGGTGCTGCCGGCTCGTCTGGGCGATCTGGCGGAGGCGACGCAGCACGCCTTGGACCCGCTGGATTACGAGCATCCGATTGTGGCGCCTTTCGAGGGCCGGGAGCGGGCGGGCCTGCTGACGACCCCCGTCTGGCGTTATCGCCGGGCAACGCCGGACGACCAGGGGGCAGCCCGGGTGGCGCTGGCCTTTCAGAACGGGGACCCGGCGATTGTCGAGGCGCCGGTCGGGGCGGGCCGGAGCCTGCTGATCACCACCGCCGCTTCGCCCCTGTCGCTGGACCGGTCCACGACGCCCCCCACGCCTTGGACCGCCCTGCCGACCTGGCCCAGCTTTCCGCCCTTGGTCCAGGAAACCCTGACCCGCGTGGTCCGTGCGACCAACGAAGTCCGCCAGGTCGACGTGGGCGAAGCGTTCCAGGGTGCGGTCCGCGGAACCTATGCGGATCTGTCGGTCGTCGTCGAACGGCCCGACGGCGGCCGCGAGCGGGCGCCCGTGCACGTGGAAGGACGGGACACGCGGTGGGTGTACCCCGAAGTCCAGCTCAGCGGGATCTACACCGTGCACTATGGCGAGCCGTTGAACCGCCAGGAGTTGTTCGCGGCCAATCCCGATCCGGGGGAGAGTTCTCTGCAACGTCTGGAGCCGGAAATGCTGCCCCCCGTGTTCCACACCGGTCTCCAGCCGGATCGGACCGCCCAGACGCTGCCGGTCACCCAGCCGGCACAGTATTACCGGCATCTGCTGGCGCTGCTGCTGGTGCTGCTGCTAATGGAATCGACAACCGCTTGGTATTTCGGGACGGCATTCGCATGATCGTATGGTTGCTGGAGATCCTGCGCGACGTAGCGGACTTCCTGGTCCCCCGTGCGGCTCCCGGTACGGACCTGACCCGCTCGCATTCCTGGCCCTGGCCGCCGTCGGTCACCGTGGTGCTGCTGGCCCTGGCCGCGGGGCTGGTGATCCTGCTGTACAGCCGCGAGCACGGCTCCGCCAGCCGGCGGATGAAAGCGGGTCTGGCCGGGTTGCGGATCGCGCTGATCGCACTGGTCGTGTTCATGATGTACGGCTGGCTGCTGCACCGCCACCGCACGGACCTGCCGGAACTGGTGGTGATGATCGACGACTCGCAGAGTATGGGGGTCGAGGATGTTTACGAGGATTCGGCCTATCGCGAGCAACTGCTCCGGCGACTGGACCGGTGGGGAGGGGACTCGCTGACCCGCCTGAATCTGGCCAAACTGTTCTTTCTGGAAGATGACGCGCGCCGGCTGCGCGAACTGGAATCACGTTACAACATCAAACTGTATCGCTTGGGCAGTTCGGCGCGCCCCTGGGGGCCGCGGGCGGATCAGGCGGAAGGGGATCGCACGGAGGAGTTGGCCCAAGCCATTGCGGCGATCCGGGCGGAGCAGCCCAGCAGCCGCTTGGGAACGGGCCTGCGCGATGTGTTGGAAGCCCAGCGCGGCCGGCCCACGGCCGCCGTCCTGCTGCTGACCGACGGGATCACGACCGAAGGACGCACGCTGTCGGAAGTCGCCGAGTACGCGCGCCGCAAGACCGTGCCCTTGCTGTTGGTCGGGTTGGGCGACGAGCAACCGCCGCGCGACCTGCGGATCAGCGACTTGCTGGTCGACGAGGCCGTTTTTGTGGGCGATCTGTTGAATTTCGATTTCCGCCTGACCGGTTACGGCTTTGCCAGCCGGGAGGTGCGGGTGGAACTGAAACTCGCCGGCAGCGACGCCCCGCCCCTGGCCGAACAACGGGTCACGGTGGGTGAAGATGGCCAACCGAAATCGTTGCGGCTGTCCCATCGCCCGGAAGAAGAGGGCGATTTCGAGTATGTGGTCCAGGTCGAACCGCAGGAAGATGAAGTGAACCTGGAGAACAATCGCCAGAGCCGGCTGGTCAAGGTTCGGGACGAAACGCTCCGCGTCCTGTACGTCCAAGATTATCCGAATTACGATTTCCGGTTCCTGACGAACACGTTGCGGCGCGCCTTGAAACGCGACGGGCAGGAGCCCGCGTTCGAGTTGACCACCGTGCTGCAGGAAGCCGACGCGCGCTATACGCAGATCGACGCGACGGCCGAACGGGTGTTCCCGGTCAGCCGCGACGAACTATTCGATTACGATGTGCTGATCTTCGGCGATGTCAATCCCTCGTTGCTCAGCCGCAGCGTGATGGAAAACATCGTGGCTTTTGTCGAGCAGCGTGGCGGGGGAGTCGTGTTCCTGGCCGGACCGCGGCACACGCCGCGAGCTTATCGGGGTACGCCCTTGGCCAA
Organism: Planctomycetaceae bacterium; assembly: GCA_007124535.1. GTDB lineage: Bacteria > Planctomycetota > Planctomycetia > Pirellulales > Pirellulaceae > SLMF01. The sequence goes on along the minus strand of SLEY01000588.1, from coordinate 1,494 downwards.
ACTGCTGCCCATCGACCTGGAAACCGCCTCCGTCCCGGCCGGCGATCAAGTGCTGGACCAGCCGATCCGCGTCCAACCGACTCAGTTGCTCTCGGCCAGTCCCCCCTTGCAACTGGAAAACACGGTGGCCGACAGCCTCCGCGTCTGGGGCGAACTGCCGCCGCTGTACTGGATGCTGGAAGCCCCCGATCTGCGACCCGGCGCCCGCGTGCTGGCCGTCGATCCGGCGCGGACCAGTGTCCGCGGTGAGAACCTGCCGGTGATCTGCCTTCAATTCGTGGGAGCCGGCAAAGTCGTCTTTCATGCCACGGACGAAAGCTACCGCTGGTCACGCCACCCGGACGGCGAACACTACCACAGCCGCTACTGGACCCAGACGATCCGCTACCTCAGCCGGGCACGACTGCTGGAAGGCACTCGCGGGGCGGAACTGACCACCGATCGCCTCGAGTATCGGCAGGGCGACCTCGTGCGGATGCGCGTCCGGTTCTTCGACGACCGGCTGGCTCCCGAAGCCGATGACGGAGTCCACTTGATGCTGGAACAGGAATCCGGGGCTCGGCGCCAGATCCGTTTGCAGCGCGAGGCGGCCAATCGGGGCATCTTCGAGGGACTGATCGGCAATCTGGCCGAAGGCGAATACCGTTTGTGGATTGCTTCACCCCAGTTGAGCGGCACGCCGCCTTCCCAGCGGTTCACGGTCATGGCGCCGCCGGGGGAAATGGCGCGCCTCCAGATGGATGCCGCGGACATGCAGGCGGCCGCCCACCTTTCCGAAGGCCGTTTTTACACCTTGGATCAAGCCGAGCAGCTCATGAACGACCTGCCGCCGGGGCGCCAAGTCCGCATCGACTCCTTGCCCCCCCAACCGATCTGGAATTCACCCCTCTGGGCCCTCCTGTTCGTCGCCCTGATCACCACGGAATGGCTCCTCCGCAAACGCACGGGCATGCTCTGAACCCTCCTCGGCCTTTGCATTTGTTTGGCATCGTTCCCACGCTTCCGCGTGCGAAGGGCATCGTTCCCACGCTTCCGCGTGGGAACGCAAGCTCGGACGCTTCGCGTCCCATGAAAGGAACCGTAACAAACGAAAAGGAGGCAAGAGTTTGATGTGTGAAGGTGGAGAAGACGCGAAGCGTCTAAACCGTGCGTTCCCACGCGGAAGCGTGGGAACGATGCACGCGGAAGCGTGGGAACGATGCAATAACGTCGCTCGGGCAAGACCCCCTTCCTTCTGCCCAGTGGAATGATCCTCGGTAGAACTATCCTTCATATATATTGCCCCCGATTGTAAGGTTTCTTTGGAGGGCGATTCACTTCAAATCGGGTTTCGCAGATTGCAATCGGTTCGCAGATTCGCTAGTCTGATGGACTGGTACATTTTTCCATTTCAACACCAAGGGAGACAAAGTCCATGGCTCGAACCACACGTCGTCAGTTCCTCCAAGTTACCGCGGCGGCGGGCGTCGGCTACTGGGTAGCCGGCGGCGTCAG
>SLEY01000314.1 GCA_007124535.1 Planctomycetaceae bacterium | reverse complement strand
GCGGCGGCCAGTCCGGCGGCGTAGCCCTGGTTCTGAATGCAGGGCTGCATCCGCACCAGGGGCACGGCGTCGCGATGGACGCTGATGCCCAAACCGGTCACCAGCAACCCCTCGATCCCTTTCGGCAGCAGGCAACGATAGGGGATGTTCACGCGGAAACGGACGCGACCCATCGGCTGGGTCTCCAGCAACAGGAAGGGATCGATCGAAAAGCCGTGCGAGTCGTAATCGGTCAGGGCCTGGCTGATCGTGTCGGGATAGGTGCGGTTGATCGCCTGATCGAGGATGGTCATGTAGAAATCGCCGATGATCCGCCGGCGTTCCCGCGTATCGATCAGTTGCCCCTGGTCGAACGCTTCCGGGTATTTCTGTTTCGAATAGACGAACACGTGCCAGACGTCCAGCATATCGGTCTCATCGACGATCGTGAAGTCGGAATTGGTGTAGGCGGCTCCCAGCCGTCGCGGGGGCAGTCCCGTGCCCTGCATGCCGAACTCGCCCGCGCCCGTGTAGTCCGTTTCGGCCCCGGCGGCCGCGGCGATGTCGGCGTTGCCCGTCGAGTCGATGACCACGTCGGCCAGGACGACGCCGCGTCCCCGGGACGTCGCCACGACGGCGCCGACGACCCGATCGCCGTCGACCACCGCGCCGCAGCCGATGGCGCCGAACCAGACGTCGGCGCCTTCGTCCCGCAGCGTCTGCCGCCACCACTGAGCCCGCTGCTCCGGGCGCCAGTTCGTTCCGCCCGGCACCGTGGCGGTGAAACCGCTGCGATTCCCATGGTGATAGCGGCTGATATAGCCCGCGGTGCCCACGCCGCCGAGCATGTGCAGGTACTCGACCACCAGCACCTTGGCTCCCTCCCGGGCCGCGCCGATGCCGGCCGGCGCGCCTCCGGTCCCGCCGCCGATCACGACCACATCGTACCGTCCGAGGACCGGTAGGTTACGGGCTTCCTGCGGTACGGTGGGCAGCGTCTGGATGGGCCGGACGCCTTGAAGGAACTCGCGCACCTCGCCCGCAACCGGCTCGGCCACCGCCGCTTCGCCCGGCAGGTGCACACCGGACGGCGAGTCCCCCGCGACCGCTTCCCCCGCCGCCGCGGCGCCGAGGCGGGCGCCAAGATCGATCAACTCCAGCGGCCGGAGCAACCGCTCGGCCCGCGCGCGGCTGACATCGGCCGTGCCGCCGAGCACGTACAATCGCGGGACGCCCTGAGGACGGAACGCGTCCAGCGGCAGGGCAGCGACCGGCACGTCGTCGCCATCGACCGGCTGCCGGCTGTGCAGGGCGTCCGGCGGCGTCTGGAACAGCCGGTCGGCGGTGACCCGCTGATCGGGATGATAGGTGAGCGTTCGTGCTGTCTGGTCGGCCGCGGCGAACGAGGCGTAGCTGCCGTCGGTCATCGGGAGATCCAGGGTGTACTCGATGACATGGAATCGGCGGGCGGCGCCCTGGAGCAGGGGGCCGCGCGAGTTGCCCCAGCGGACGGCGTAACCGCGCAAGGGCGATTCGCCGATGCAGATCTCGCACCAGCCGGGAAAGCCGCACACGCATGGATAGGCCACGAAACCGGGCTCGATGATCCGAACCGAACCGTCTTCCACGTCCACCGGTTCGCCGCCAACCACCACGCGGCGGAAGCGGTGCGTGCCAGCCGGATACGGCCGGAAGCGAGCCCCGGCCAGGCGGGCCACCGTCCCCCGTTCGGTGGCGTCGATAATCGTGCGAGCCCGCACCGCCTGGCGGCCCGCCCGGTTGACCATCACGATCCCCGCGGGATCGCCCGCGGCGTCCCGGAGCACATCGGTCGGGTAACAACTGAAAAGGAACTCCACACCCGCCTCCAGCAACGCGCCTTCCAGGGTCTTCTTCACATGCAGCGGGCGCGGCGGCGGCTCGGGTTCGTCCGGCGACGAGTCAGCCGCTCCGAATACCTGGATCTCCCCCAGCAGGATGCGGTCGTACTGGGCCGGCTTTTCCAGCGCGAACTGAACGAAACGCGCCTTCTCGCCGACCGGAGCGGTCAAGACATAGAAGTCCAGCCCCGCGCCCGGCTGACCCTCCAACTCGGCAACCGGCTTCCAAGATCGCTGGTCGTCGCTGATCGACACGGCAAGGCTCTCGACATTGAAGCCACTGCCTCCCGTGGTCGTTTCGTCACGCCGGTAAACGACCACACGCACCTCGTCAATCTGCTCAACCTGCCCCAGATCGGCCTCGAGGGTGACGCTGCCGTCGTACTGGACGCTTTGGCTGGAGGCTTGTCCCCAGACGCCGTTGGTCAGCCGGCTGGGCGGATCCGTGTCGTGGTGCGGCGAACCGGTGGGGAGGTTTGCCGTGTAGGTCAATCCCAGCGGCTCGCGACCGGGTTCGGGCCGGTCGCGGTCGTCGAACAGGGCCTGGGCCAGCGGCGTCTGCGGTTGCTCGCCTTCGTCCAGCCACAGCCGCAACGTGGCGGTCATGTCCTCGCCCAAATAGGGGTGCGGCGCGGCCAGGAACACGCTCGCTCCCGCCTCGGCCGCCGCCACCGCCGCCGACACGGCGCCCGTGCTGCCGCCGAGCACCACCACGTCGACGTCGTATGCCAGGGGCAGTTCCCGGGCCGATTCGCGGACGGCGACGGCGTCCTCCGCCTGGACATCGGCGGCGCCCAAGGTCAAAACCGCAATCAGGGCGGCAAGCGCTGGTATTCGATGGGTCGGTTTCATGGGTTCGGGCTCCTCTGCGATGATGGGGTGACCGCGCATCCCCGCCATTTCCGTCGGCGCGCCAACGAATTGGGGATCGTCCGTTGTTGTACCCGCTGCTCACGACCGGGTCAACTCGAAGAGGATGGGTGGATTCATGGGACGCGAAGCGTCCGAGCTTGCCTTCCCACGCATCGTTCCCACGCTTCCGCGTGGGAACGATGCAGGTATCTCCTGAAGAAGATGACGGATCGCGGATCGCTTTCCCCTATCGGGCGGGGGAAGGGCAGGCATTACCGACTTGCCTGAAGGCCGATATCGCGAAAAAGCGCCAAATATCGCGAAATGCGCCGCCGGCGGAAAGGCGCCGGTTTCCTTTTTCCACGGCGGTCGCGGGGGGACGAGCGCGTCCCCCCGCCCCGCCATGAACCCTATGGCGGCTTATCGTTTCGGGGCCGGAGCTTCCCGGACCACCGCGCCGTGTTCGTCGCTCAAAATCAAAATCGCAAACTCGGTGACGCCCGCTTGCTGGTCACCGCTGACCGACGCGTAGTCGAAACGGCCGCGAAGATCGGTGTAACCGTCTTTGTAGAACCGCACCCGACCGTCCACACGGCGGGCGTAAACCTTGACGTACACGCCGCCATAGCCACGCTCGGCGCCACGCTGCCGGACACTCAACTGGCCATAGTTCTCCATCATCCGGACATCCAGACTGTTGGAGAAGTAGGTGGCCGCCCGCTTCAACGGTCCGCCCACCACCTCGATCATCACGTTCTGCCGCGCCAGGTCGTCCGGCAACTGGACCGTGTGCTCCTGCCGATCCGCGGCCAATTCGACGGTCTGGCTGTGGTTGGGCTGGATAAAGGCGAATTGTCCCCCGTACTCGGTGACAAACGGCTGGTTGGAAAACAACAGCTCGATGTCCATCAGGTAGTAGTCGATGCGGACGCGTTCCAGATTGGCATAGCCGATTTCGATCCGGTCACCTTCCACATGGATATCCAAGGCCGGATCGGTGTCGGCCAGCCGCTGCTGCTGCTGGTCCCGGTCATCGGCGTCGACCAACCGGCCCTCGGCCCGGCCTTCGATCTGGTCCAGATGGACCAGCACATTTTCGAAACGCTGGCGCCAGCGATCGACCGAGTGCTCGGCGCGCCGCTGGGCGATCTCGCGAGCCGTTTCCAAGTCGGCGGTGAAAAAGGCCAGGTAGGCCTGGAAGTACTCGTACTGCAGCCGGGTATCCAATGGCTCCGGATCGACCTGGGCGAACCACTCCAACGTTTCCTCCACGCGGTCCTGCAACAGCAGGTAGTAGACGATCGCCAGGCGGTCGTTCCCGTCGAACTGGCCCTTGTGGGCCAGGATGTCCAGCAGACTCATGTACTGCGTGTGGACCGCCCGGTTGACGATCTTGCGGCGGGGCCCCAATTGATGGGCGCGGGCGTTGACCAGCGGATCGTACTCCAACACCTGCCAGGCATGCCGCTCGACCGGGTCGATCCGCAGCAGGGTCGATTCCAAATAGCTCCCACAGCGGCTGACGAAGGCGTCCTGGTGGCGCAGGTACTGTTGAATGGCCGGCACGTGGTTGTGCATCAGGCTGTAAGACCACAGGGTATCGTCGTACACGAAGCGGGCTTCCAGCAACTCGAGTACGGTGGCGAAGAATTCCGCATCCCGCATCCGCCAGGCGATCCGCTCCAGGTCCAGGGCCTCGACATTGTGCTCCTCCAGGAACTGCAGGACCTGTTCCGAAGTGCCGTTCTGCGAGATGTAATCCCAGCTGTCCCGATCGATTTCGCTGGGCTCGCGGACCACTCGGAAACGGACCGGATCGGCGTAGGCGACCAGATCCTCCTGGCGTGCCACATGGACCGGGAAGTGGGCGTAGTCGCCCGGATCGGGAAAATAGAAGTGGTATTCCAGCTTGCGGGTTTCGAACGGTTCCAGCCCGAGATGCCGGCTGGTCAAGCTGCGGTCGCCCAGCACGGGCAGGGCGCCCGCGGGCACCTGCAACAGCACGTCCAGCCGCTGGCGGCTGGACGTCGGGTTGGTCACCACCACCTGGGCCCCGTACACGGTCTGGATCAGGAATTCGTCGGTGATGAACCGATCGACCTGTTCGTTGTCCACGGTGCGGTAGCGATCGCCGTATTGGAAGAAGTTCTGACTGACCAGGATCGGCACTTCCTCCTCGGCCGGTTCTTGCGGTTCCACCTGGCGGTAGAAGGCGATCAGCGGCGAGGCGGCGGTCAAAGTGACGGGCTGGGCGACTTCCGCAGCCGGATCGAACCCGGTCAGTTCATGTTCGCCCGGTTCGAACGGCAACTCGAGCACGGCCAGGGCCAGCATCATCTCGGCGAAATTGCCGTGAGCTTCGACCAGCCGCGTGGAGAGGAACGGGGTTTCCCCATCGTGGCGGGCGTAATCGCGCCAGAAGGCGTTGACCGGGATCAGCTGGGCCACCTGCTCCTCGATGGGCAGGTGGTAGTAGTTGTTCTCGGCCCATTCGGTGGTCGGGGCGACATCGCGGTAGAAACGGCGGACCTCGTCGCGCATCTTCCGCGCGTCTTCCAGCCCGAGCGCATCGTCCACGTCCATCAT